>CAMDNJ010000100.1 GCA_945902915.1 Crenothrix polyspora
AACTGCAAAGATTTTTCATAATATTTAGCTGCTAACTTATCATGATTTTTCTCTAAGTAAATATTGCCAAGTAATTGATAAACCTCAGGATCTTGATAAAAAACTAAACTAGTCTTAAATAATATAAGGCCTTTTTCCCAACTTCCAGAGACTATATATTTATTTGCCAACTCTTTATAGATAAGGGCTGTTTTTTGAGACGTTTTAGCTAATTTAATTGGTTGTACTTTTTCTGCTGAAATTATATCTAATAAACTCTGTAATTCATTAGTGTCTGCAGTATCAACAAAAGAGTGTACAAGTTCTGTTAATGTTGAGTCGGTGAAAGATTTTTTATCTAAGCCTTTTCTTTCCAACCAAGCTAAATAACTAGGGTACCTTTCTTCTTTTTTCCCTGATTGATAAAAATGTACTGTTGCTTGAAGCTGAGTTTGTATGCCATTTTCAAGAAGATCAGGATAAAGCGCTAAGTAAAAATGAACGTCTACTTTTTTAAAATCTATTTCCTTATCATTTTCTATTCCTACTTGTTTTAGCATTTGCTCGAAAGATGGAATACGCCCTTCAGCCTTACCATGTTTTGTCCAATGTTGAATAAGCTGATCTTCAGCCATAGCCGATAAGTCTGAATAGTATTGGCTATAAAATTCAGAGTCTAATTCTACTGGAGCATGCTCACTCGGACTTTGAAGTGGAGCTACTTTCTTTCGTTTACCAAAGAAACTGTTTTTTTTGTTTATATGCATGCGAATAAGGAATATAGAGTATAAGGGGCAGCCAGCCAAGATCAAGAAGTCAGCCAGTTTCATATTGAGAAAATATCAAGGGGGCAGCCAGCTTGATTTCTGTTTGATAACTGCCATCCTGCACATGCTCACACCACTCTTGATTATCCAAATACCACTGCACTGTTTTGCGTATCCCGCTGTCAAACGTTTCCAGTGGCGTCCAATTCAGTTCTTTGGCTATCTTGCTAGCATCAATGGCATAACGCACATCATGGCCTGCTCGATCGGTTACAAAGGTGATTAGGTCTTGATAGTTGTTCACGCCTTGTAGTTTATTAGGCGCTAGCTCTTCAAGGAGTTCACAGATAGTTTTAACCACATCAATATTTTGTTTTTCGTTATGACCACCGATATTATAGGTTTCGCCTATTTCACCTGTGGTCGCCACAAGCACTAAGGCGCGTGCATGGTCTTCGACATATAGCCAATCTCTAATTTGAGTGCCTTTGCCATAAACGGGTAAAGGTTTACCTGCTAGGGCATTAAGAATAACCAGTGGGATCAGCTTTTCAGGGAAGTGAAATGGCCCGTAATTGTTGGAGCAGTTGGTGACGAGTGTTGGCAAGTTAAAGGTTCTATTCCATGCTCGAACCAGATGGTCTGAACTCGCTTTTGATGCTGAATAGGGTGAGCTCGGGGCATAGGGTGTTGTTTCGGTGAATAAGGGTAATGCTTTTTGTTGGACTGAAGTCCAACCTACATTATTTTTTAACTCGGCAGTTTTTTCTTCATCTGGATGAGGTAGGTCACCATAGACTTCATCGGTGGAGATATGGTGAAAACGAAAATCGGCTTTTTTCTCTGGGTTAAGATTGGTCCAGTAGCGTCTGGCTTGTTCTAATAAATTATAGGTGTCCACAATATTGGTTTGTATAAACTCACCGGGGCCATCGATAGAGCGGTCAACATGCGATTCAGCAGCTAAATGCATAATAATGTCAGGCTGGTGCTGGGTTAATACTCTCTGAATTTCTTTAGCATCACAAATGTCGACGTGTTCAAACGTATATCGTGGATTATCGCTAACGGAAATCAGTGATTCTAAGTTTCCGGCATAGGTGAGTTTATCGACGTTAATAACCGTGTGGTCGGTATCGTTGATTAGATGCCTGATAACGGCTGAGCCGATAAAACCGGCACCTCCGGTGACGAGTATGGCTTTCATTCTAACTGCTCCTGTTGGGCGAGTTGGCTTAGACAGCGTTGTAATGACTCTTTCCAGTAGGGAATGGAGAGATTAAATGTTTGTTTGATTTTAGCTTTATTGAGTAAGCTGTAATCAGGGCGAGTTGCTGGTGTTGGATAGTCTTTGGTTTCAATCGGAGTAACGTCACAGTCAACATTGTTTAATTCAAATATCGCTTTGGCAAAATCATACCAGTTGCACACACCTTCATTGCTGTAGTGATAAAGTTCGCAGCTGTATGAGGTTTGATTAACGTTATCGCTATTCACTATCGTCATAATGGCTTGTGCTAAGTCATGGGCATAAGTTGGTGTGCCGACCTGGTCAAAAATAACATTAAGAGCATCGCGTTCTTTGCCTAGTCGTAACATGGTTTTGACGAAATTATTACCGTACTCAGAATAAACCCAGCTAGTTCGAATAATAAGGGCATTATTGCTAATAACGCTTGCTCGCCTTTTAGCTTGGTTTCGCCATAGACACTTTGTGGTGCCACTACCTCCCGCTAAAATTATTCCTTTCATATTAATCCTCCATCACCTTATGCACAATCACAATAAAGGGGTCAGCCAGCTTGATTTTTTTAAAAATACGAGTTCAGCCCCTGCTACGTATTCCTGTAGTGAACCACTCTTTCTTTGGGTAAAAAGTCACATCTACTGCTATGTCTCGTTAGCTAAGGTGGTAAATATTTCAGTCCATTTTTCACTTTTTTGCGCGCAAACAATAAAGTATGGGTTTAATAACTCTTCTTTTTGCCCATACATTAATGGTGTTAAATCAGTAGTTAAGACCCTGCCTCCAGCCATTTCTACGACGGCTTGCGCTGCACCAGTATCCCATTCACAGGTTAATGCCAAACGAGGATACAAATGCGCTTTGCCTTCAGCGACTAAGCAAAGTTTCAAAGAGCTCCCCATAGACAGTGTCTCTACCTGACCCAAACTTTTAGAAAACTTATCTAAAGCCATGGCTCCGTGCCGCCGAGAACCAACCACATGCCAAGATTCACCGTCTTTAGGCTCGTCTGCAACTTTGATTTTAATGGCAGGGCAGCCCGGTTCTTTTTTAAAGGCACCTACTGACTGTTCAGCATAATAAAACCGCTGCAGTGGAGGGCAATACACAACACCCAATATTGCTTTCCCCTCTTTAATTAATGCGATATTAACAGTAAACTCATCGTTTTGGGTAATAAACTCTTTAGTGCCGTCTAAGGGATCAATTAACCAGTATTCATTCCAATTAATACGCTTGGCCCAACTAATTTCAGCAGGATCAGATTCTTCTGATAAGCAGGGCAAATCGCTGATTTTTCTTAAACCATTAACAATTACCTTATGTGCCGCCAAATCAGCTTCCGTCAATGGACTGTTATCTGTTTTGGTATACTGTTTAAAATCGCGTTTATATACCAACATTATTTGATCGCCAGCTTGCTGGGCAATATCGATAACTTGCTGTAATAATGCCGACATCTTAACTATCTGCTCTTGGATGTGTTTTTAAAAAACCATGCCTCTGTAAATAAACAATCACTTGGTCAGCAGCGTCATTAATGGATATGTCGAAATTATTAATAGTAATTTCTGGGATTTTCGGCGCTTCATAAGGAGAATCAATGCCAGTAAAGTCTTTAATTAAGCCGTCACGTGATTTCTGATATAAACCTTTAGGATCACGTTTTTCACATTCACTCAGTGGCGTATTGATATAAATCTCAATAAACTCATCCTCTTTAAATAACTCACGGACCATGCGCCGATTTTCTGCAAACGGTGAAATAAAAGCGGATAACACAATTAATCCAGAATCGACCATAAGCTTGGCGACCTCACCAATACGCCGGATATTTTCAACACGATCTGCCGATGAAAACCCTAAGTCCTTACACAAACCATGACGCACGTTATCACCATCCAGTAGATAAGTGTGCTGCATTCGATCCGCTAGTTTTTGTTCAACAGCCCCTGCGATAGTAGATTTACCGGATCCACTTAAGCCGGTAAACCAAAGTAAACATGGCTGTTGTTTCTTCATATTTGAGCGCAAGTGTTTATCTACTATGTGCTCTTGCCAAACTATATTGTCTTTCACTCTCTGCATCCTTGATGACAAAACCTATAAACATTAAAGAAATTAAAAAACAGAATAGCAATGTTCTTAATAAACAGTATTTTTCAACTGCCTACCGGCTACCTCTGTTATCTCATCATCACTCCTGCACCTAATGCTAATTGATAGAACATGGTGAATAGTTCTTTAAATAGCTGTCGATATTTTGGGTCTACTTTAGGTAAGACCAGAATCTCATCTCCGGGTCTAATAACGATATCTGCATCAAATAAGCCGGAGTGTTCTTCGGTATCTTCAAAACTACCGTCTCTATGCGCAATAATGATGCGCGATGTATCTGCATTTTGTGAATAGCCGCCAGCAAACTCTATGTAGTCGTCTACTTTTTTCGCTGAATCTAATGCTACAGTGTTCGGAAAATACACTTCGCCACTGACATATACCAAATTATCAAAAGAAGGAATACGAATAATATCGCCGTTTTCCAGTAATAATTCATTAACATTATCTGCCTGCGTTAATACCACTTGGCCCGATGGTTCAATAGTTTTAGCGCGCTCTATCCATTGCAGCATAAGCTCGGCTTCATTTTTACGTAAATCAGATTCCTCCGTCGTTCCTGATCTCGCCGTTAATAAGCTGGTCTCTAGGCGTTTAATGGTTGTTTGCAACATTGCTTTTTGGCGTTCTTTCACTGTTATACGGAAAAGTTGCATACTCTTCATATCGGCACGGTCAGAATATTTAATTTGCTTTAACAAATCGCCTATACGCGCACCATAAGGTAAAACATATTCCTGCACACTTAAGGTTTCCCCTTCCACGCGAACGCCGATAGTTCCAGGTTTTTTATCTGCCGTATACTCAAGTTCATCGCCATCTTCTAGACCGACTTTAGCTGCGTCAATTAATGGAAAGTACTCGATATTCCTCACTGTCCCCTCATTACGAATTACTCTTACATGGGTTGCTTCGGGATAAGGTTTAGCTATCTCTATAAGATCTGCAACGGTATGCGTACTTAACTCAAATTCGAAGCGCTTAGCATTACTTGTCAGGCCACTCACTTTGACGGTAAATTGACGCGCAGCAACAAAAATCACATCGCCATCGCCCAATTGTATTTGCGGAATCGTGCCTTTAAGTAGAAATTGATACAGATTGACGGTCGCTCGAACTTGTTGCCCGCGCTTAACCTGTACGGATAAAAATGAACCACGCTCAGGATCGATGCCACCGGCTTGATCTAGATAATGTAAAAGACTATCCATACTGGTGCCGCTATAAAGACCAGGGTGATTAACGAATCCGCTCACAAACACGCGCACCGGTTGAGCGGCAGCAAGGCTAGCATAGCTATAGACATTCGAGCGAAACACTTTAGCCACGGCAGCTTCCACCGCTTTTTGAATCTCTTGATTGCGGATACCTAGTACGTGCACAGGTCCAGCATGTGGAATAAAAACATTGCCTTTGGGATCGACAGGGAGCAAATCATAGAATTCAAAAGCACCCCATAGGCGTATTTGAATGTTATCGCCCACAGAAACGAGATAGTCAGGATTAAACTGAATCGCGCCTTGCTGCGCGAATGCACCACTGAAGAGGTTAGCGCCAAAGATGTCGCTTTCTATATTTGTGGTGTAATCTAATTTTTGTGGCGCTGCGACTGGCGCTGCGACAGGGACTTGGGTCTCGATAACGGGCATAGGTACTTCCTGTTTGCGTTTACTCGTCCCACTAAAAGGAAAATCGAGTGCAAAGTTAGTGCCATTAGGGTCTGCGTTATCCGCTTGTACCGACATTACGCCCATAAGCATAAAACCAATCATGATTAGTTTAAATAGGTCTTTGTGCATTGAATTTAATCCTTATGATCACGTACGATAGCAACTAATAAATTAGCGACCCCAGCCAAAAGCAAAATGATCAGTATATATGTCGCTGTATTGTATAAACGACGCGGCACCACTGAGTATTCTGGTTGAGTGGGCGCTTGCAGAATGGTCACTTTTTTAATGGTGCGTGTCGCTTCTATACGGCCCGTTTCTAACGCGACTAATGCTGTCTTGTAAATATCCTGTATAAAGGTAGCATCCATTTCTAAGCGCTGAAACTCTAACACATCGCTATTGAGTGTCTTGCCGGTGGTGGATGCAAGCTTATTTTGTTCTTGTTTAATCTGTTTTTGGACGGCATTAATTTGTTGATTAATTTGTACAATGGCCGAGTGATCCGGCACTAAATACGCTTGATCTGCACTAAGCTCAGTTTCTAATTCGGTTAAGTGGGCTCTCAAAGTAGCAATAATCCCTGCGATATTTTCGGTCGTACTCTTGGGTGACACGAGCCCCTTTTCATTCTGATAAGCAAGCACAGCATGGCTTGCCTGCATCAGCCGTTGATTAATATCGGCTACTTGCGTTTCTAAAAACAAAACCTGATTTTGCGCTAGGCTATGCGCCATTTGGTTCATAAATTTCTCACCTTCACTGACTAGTAGTGCAGTAATGGCATGTGCTGTTTCAGGATCGTAGCCTTGTGCTTCAATAATGAGTACGCCTGCATATTCATCATATTCAATCGTAACTCGCGCCAGGTAATAGAGATGGAAATTTTCTATCGCCGCGTCCTGAAACCACATACGTGAAAATAGGTCATGCTCTTGATTACTATAATGTTGGCGCAGATCTAATTCTTTATCTAGTTTTTTGAGCATGTCTACCGACAGCAAATGGTCGCGCAGCAATAGTTGGTCTACTTGATTAGCGCCACCTCCGCTCCCAAGTAAACTAGCAAAATCCATGGTCGGCCCAGAGCCTAAGCTGGTGCTTTGAATAATAATATGTGCCTCAGAAATATAACGATCGGAGGCGATTAACAACCAATAGCTCGCCGATAGAAACGAGGCAATAAACGCCACACCGACTATACTGGCACTGCGTTTTACCATCCAGTTGATTTTCTTTTGTATTACACTATTTTGTTTTATTATTTCAATCACTTGGACATACCTTCCTTATACGCGTTTAATGCATCATCAATCTGGTCGAACCAATGCGCCCTGCCGTCAGCTATTAAAATACCTGACGTACAAAATTGCTTAAGTTTGCTTTCACCATGAGAAACCATAATAAGACTAGAATGATCCGCCAAATTTTTGAACGCATCTGCTGCCTTTTGCCTAAAAGCGGCATCACCCGTAGAAGTTACTTCATCGGATATATACACATCAAAGTCGAAAGCCAGCGATAAACCAAACTGTAATCGCGAGCGCATGCCAGATGAATAGCTTTTAACAGGCTGATCAAAAGCCTCGCCAATTTCGGCAAAATCCTGAATATAGGCTAAACGCTCAGGAATATCGTCTTCGTGCCCATGTACCCTACAAACAAACTTGGCGTTTTGCCGCCCTGTAAGCGAGCCTTGTAATCCACCACCAAACCCCATAGGCCAAGATACTCGACAGTGCCGCTCAACATGACCCTTATTAGGTTGATCTACACCGCCGATAATACGTAGTAAAGTAGACTTTCCGGCTCCATTTGCGCCAATTAATCCGACACTGACATTAGTCGGCAAAGTCAGGTTAACTCCTTGTAAAACCCATTTACTGAGCCCTCGTTCCGTTTGATAACGCTTATGTACATCATTAACGATAATCATTGAGTAACCAAGCTTTCAGAAAAGCGCCTGTGTAGTGCTAATCCAAAAAAAACACTGACTAAAGCAAAAATGTAAATATAACTGATACTTAATTCAGGAACGGCATGATAATACGGTGAAAATCCTAAGCGGATTGCTTCTAAGCCATGCGCTACCGGATTGAGCATTAACCATTCACGCAAAAGAGGTGGTAATGCAGACAGCGGGAGGACGACCCCTGAAATCATCATCATAGGCCTCATAATGTAATGAATGACCTTCCCAAGTTCTGGTAGCAATTCATTGACCACCGAGGTAATAAGTCCAAACCCCAGACCTACACACCAAAGACCAAAGGATGCATTGAATATCAGTAAAGGATCAGCCGGCATCACTGAATACCCTAAAATAGCCATGCCCGCTAATAAAATACTCCCAATAAAAATCATCAGAATACCTTCGAGCCCTCCGCGCACCAATAAGGTATCAATCGGCTTAACTTGCCGATAAGTAAATAAGGCCTGATTTGCACTAATAGCATTCATCACTTGCGCAGAGGTGCGCTGAAACAAGAAAAAACCGAGCATTCCCAGCATCAACCAAATACCTATATCCATCCCGCCAATAACCCGCATTCGAATCAGGGTAAAAACCATAATCATAACAACAACAGTTAAAACAGGCTCGAAAAGCAACCAAAACCAAGCCGCGCGCCCTGAAAAAGCGCGACTCAGTGCCTCACGAAGAAACAGTGCTTTCCATACCGCTAAGGTAATGGTCAGTGAGGAGCGCGCTAAATGTTGTTTATTAATAGACACTAGAGGTTAATAAGATAGTTTCATACAGGTCATTTTTCTTCCTTGAAGGCGAGTCACAGCCAAAACTATGTATAATAACAAACAACATTAACAATGCCAAAGTTACTATTATTATTATAATGAGACCTTTGCACGAACCCAGTAAAAATCCTATAAAAATGAGATAATGCAGCATAGAAAATCATCTGAACTAGGTAATTAAAATGGCGTGGAAAAACCTTCAACAAACCACACTGGTCGATGCAATGTTGATTGAGCATGAAGCATTAA
>CAMDNJ010000101.1 GCA_945902915.1 Crenothrix polyspora
AAGCTGAATATAATTATCTTGTAAGTCGTACGCTATCTCGGCTATAATATCGATTCTCTGATGCGGGGTGGAGCAGTCTGGCAGCTCGTCGGGCTCATAACCCGAAGGTCGTAGGTTCAAATCCTGCCCCCGCTACCAGATTTTAGAACCCCATTATGGGGTTTTTTATTTTCTAGGCTTCAGGTACTCAGAAGCTTAATATGATGATTGTTTATGGAAGAGCCGTTGGCTCTTTTTTTTTGTTCGAAAATAAGTGAGGAAATAATGAAGCAGGCTCCCGAACATTTGATTAATTTAATCGAGCCAATTATTGAAGGTTTAGGTTATGAATGTGTCGGTATTGATTACAATCCTCATCCAAAACACGGTCTGTTAAGGATTTATATTGATAGCGAAAATGGAATTTTGGTTGAAGACTGCTCTAAAGTAAGTCACCAAATTAGTGGTGTTTTGGATGTAGAAGATCCTATACAAGGCAATTATCATTTAGAGGTTTCTTCACCAGGATCAGAGCGACCATTTTATAAAATCAGCCAGTTTGAACAATTCATCGATAGTACAGTCTTGGTTAATCTTTTTAAAGCTATAGACGGTCGCAAAAAATTGACTGGGGTGATTGTAAAAGTTGAAGGCGATATTATTACGCTTCAAGAAGGTGAACAGATTTATACAGTACCCTTTGACGCTATGAGTAAGGCGCGATTGGTACCTGAGTACTTAATTGAAAAAGGAGGCCGCAGTGGCAAATAAAGAAATTTTGTTGGTAGTGGACGTTTTTTCTAATGAAAGAGAAATAGAAAAGGAAGTTATTTTTCAGGCAATAGAGTCAGCATTAGAAGCAGCAACAATAAAGCGTCATGCAAATCAGATAAAAGCACGAGTTGATATAGATAGAAAAACAGGCGATTACTTAACTTATCGTCAATGGGACATTGTTGATGAAAATCCTGATTGTGCGGGTGATGTAGAATTTCCAACAACACAAGTCTTATTAGAAGTGGCGAGATTTGACAACATCGATGCTCAAGTCGGTGAAGTGGTAGAAGAAGAAATTGAATCAGTTGATTTTGGTCGCATTGCGGCTCAAACAGCCAAACAAGTTATTATTCATAAAGTTAGAGAAGCTGAACGTAAGAAAATAGTTGACGCTTATATAGGTCGTATAGGTGAGCTGATTACAGGTATCGTCAAGCGCATTGAAAAAGGCAGCGTCTATATGGATTTAGGTGGACATGCTGAAGCTTATATTGCTAAAGAAGATATGATTCCGCGCGAACCTGTCCGCATTGGTGATCGTATTAGAGGTTATTTAAAAGATGTGCGTTTAGAGCCGCGTGGCCCGCAATTATTTGTCAGTCGTACTGCTCCTGAGCTCCTGATCGCTTTATTTCGTTTAGAAGTGCCTGAAGTCGGAGAAGGTTTAATTTCCGTTATTGGTGCAGCACGTGATCCAGGTTCTAGGGCTAAGTTAGCCGTTAAGAGTAATGATCCCCGCTTAGATCCAGTCGGAGCTTGCGTAGGCATGAGAGGTTCTAGGGTTCAATCGGTGACCAACGAGCTGGCCGGAGAACGTGTCGACATTATTTTGTGGGATCCTAGTGAAGCTCAATATGTCATTAACGCCATGTCACCGGCTGAAATTCAGTCTATAGTTGTTGATGAAGACAAACATAGTATGGATTTGGCGGTAAGTTCAGATAATTTGTCTCAAGCCATCGGTCGAGGTGGTCAAAATGTACGATTGGCTAGCCAATTGACAGGATGGGAGCTGAATGTTCTTGATGCTTCTAAAGCAGAGTTAAGTTCAGAAGCTGAACTGGAAAAAATTAAACAGTTGTTTATAGATCAACTGGATGTTGATGAAGATATCGCCTTGATACTGGCTGAGGAAGGTTTTATTAGTGTCGAGGAAATAGCTTATATTCCAGCAAGCGAAATGCTTGAAATTGAAGGCTTTGATGAAGATTTGGTTAATGAGCTAAGAGGTAGAGCTAAGGATGCTTTATTAATTAACGCCATTGCTTTTGAAGAAAAGATAGAATCAGCAAAGCCTGCACAGGATTTACTGGACATGGAAGGTATGGATACTGATCTGGCTCATGAATTAGCAAGTCAGGGTATTATTACAATGGATGATTTGGCAGAGCAATCTGTTGATGATTTGTTGAGTTTTTCCACTATGAATGAAGATCGGGCGGCAAGGTTAATCATGAAGGCGCGTGAGCCTTGGTTTGTCGAGGCAGATAGCGAGTAGGTAAGGGGTAATAAATGAGCGATCAAACAGTAAGGCAATTAGCAGAGATAGTAAAAATTTCTCTGGAAAGATTATTAGAGCAGTTAAAAGAAGCAGGCTTATCTGCAAGCGCGCCTGATGATGTGATTAACGAAGATGAAAAAATGAAATTGCTTGCACATTTACGCAAGCGACATGGTAAAGACGATGGCGAAGCTACTAGCTCGCCACGACGCGTGACTTTGGAGCGTCGAAAAGTCACTGAAATCAAGCAAGCGAGTGCGCCTGGCAGTACAACTAAAACGATTAGTGTAGAAGTTCGTAAAAAGAAAACTTACATTAAGCGTGAAATAGCTGATAGCGTAGTTGCTCCGCACCAAGAACCCGTGCAATCAGTTTTGGCTACATTGGAACCTATAGAAAATGTACACTTAAAAACAGACGAAATAATTTCTCCTGTTGTAGATAAGACATCGCCTGAAACGTTAGAAATTAATGATGAGGTTAAGGTTTTAGAAGTGGTAGTGCATGAGATAGAAGTTCCATTGGTTGAAATAATCGAGGCTGATGTAGATGTCGATATAGATTCTCAAGCGAAATTTGATGCCTTAATAGTTAAGGAAGAAAAGAAAATTAAGCAGGAAAAATCGAACAAAATAAAAGAAACCGAAGAAGCCAAAAAGAAGTTGGAAGAAAAAGAACATAGGCTCGAGGAATCTATTAAGAAGAACGCCGAAAAGATAAGACAGCAAGCGACTGTCAAGCAGGAAACATTGCATAGAAAAAAACAAGAAGAAGGTTCTCCACGCTCAAGCGGGAAAGATGCTAAAAGAGGCAAAAAGAAGGGTAAACAACCTCAAAGATCTCATGTGCAGGCTGAAGGCAAGCATCAATTTGAGATGCCCGTTGCAGCCATGGTTCATGATGTAACTATACCAGAAATGATTATTGTTTCAGATCTGGCACAGAAAATGAATGTTAAAGCGGCCATGGTTATCAAGCAGTTGATGAAGCTGGGTATTATGGCGACCATCAACCAAAGTATAGACCAAGAAACAGCGGTTATTTTGGTTGAAGAAATGGGTCACAAAGCTATTATGCAAAGTGATGATGATCTTGAGCAAGAAATGCTGGCTGAAGCGCAAATAGAAGATACTCGTATCGAAATGCCGCGAGCTCCCATAGTTACTATTATGGGTCACGTTGATCATGGTAAAACGTCGTTGCTGGACTATATTCGTAAAACACGTGTAGCTGCCGGCGAAGCGGGTGGTATTACTCAACATATTGGTGCTTATCAAGTAAAAACTGATCATGGATCAGTTACCTTTTTAGATACACCAGGACATGCTGCGTTTACTGCTATGAGAGCGCGTGGTGCCGATATTACTGACGTGGTAATTGTTGTAGTTGCCGCAGATGATGGTGTGATGCCGCAAACCAAAGAAGCGGTTGAGCATGCCAAAGCCGCTAATGTGCCTATCATTGTCGCTATCAATAAAATTGATAAACCCGATGCTAATCCCGATAAAGTCATGCAAGAATTATCAGTGATTAACGTACTCGCTGAAGAATGGGGCGGTGATGTACAGTTCCTTAAAATTTCAGCTAAAACAGGTGAAGGTATTGATGAGCTCATTGAAGCCTTGATCGTTCAGACTGAAATCTTGGAATTAAAAGCACCTATCGAGGGTGCCGCTTCTGGCTTGGTGATTGAATCACGATTAGATAAAGGTCGTGGTGCAGTAGCTACGGTATTAATACAAAAAGGTACCTTAGAAAGCGGCCAGATGGTCTTATGTGGTCAACAATATGGTCGTGTTCGCGCCATGTTTAACGAAAATGGTAAAGCTATTAAAGAAGCGGGGCCTTGTGTTCCTGTCGAAATTTTAGGTTTATCTGGCACTCCGTTTGCTGGCGATGAATTTATGGTGGTACAAAACGAACGTATCGCTAAAGATTTAGCCAAGCATCGTGAAGACCGTAAAAAGTTCAGTAAACATGCAGCACAACAAGCCTCTAAGCTGGACGAAGTGTTTTCCAGAATGACCACCGGTGAACTAGCTTGCGTTAATTTAGTTATCAAAACCGATGTACAAGGTAGTTTGGAAGCGTTACGCGGCTCCTTAATGGCCTTGTCCAACGAAGAAGTCGAAGTTAAAGTCGTGTTCGGTGGTGTGGGTGGTATTAATGAAGGCGATGCCAATTTGGCCTTAGCTTCAGGTGCTATTCTAATGGGTTTTAATGTTCGTGCCGATGCAACGGCTAGAAAACTAATCGAAGAAAAAGGTATTGATTTACATTACTACAGCATCATTTATGAAGCGATTGATGAAGTCAAAAAAGCCATCAGCGGTATGTTGGCGCCTGAAATCAAAGAACAGATTGTCGGTCTTGCTGAAGTTCGTGATGTCTTTAAATCACCAAAATTTGGTGCAGTTGCCGGTTGTATGGTCGTTGATGGTTCGGTGAAGCGTAACTTGCCTATACGGGTACTACGTAATAACGTGGTTATCTATGAAGGACAGTTGGAATCGTTACGTCGATTTAAAGATGATGCAGCCGAAGTTAAGATGGGTATGGAATGTGGTATCGGTGTAAAGAATTACAACGATGTGCAACCCGGTGACCAAATTGAAGTATTTGAGCGCATAGAAATTAAACGGGAATTGTAAGTTATGGCTAAAGAATTTGGCCGTAATGCCCGAGTTTCATCGCAGATACAAAAAGAGCTTTCGCTTATTTTGCAACGCGATATTGATGACTCCCGTTTGGGCTTTATCACCATTAATGAAGTAGTGGTGACTAAAGACTTAGCCGTGGCCAAGGTTTATGTTACGGTGCTTAATGTTGATCAAGACGGCAAACGCGCAAATGTTAAATTACTTAACGAACTAGCCCCGATGATTCGACATGAATTAGCAAAAAGAATGCGTTTAAGGCATATATCTACGCTACGTTTTCTTTATGATGATTCCTTTGAAACCGGTATGCGCGTTTCTGAACTGTTAAGCGAAGTCATTAAACGCGACGTCGAGTAACTCAATCTTTGATGTATTATCTGGGTGTAGCAATCGCTACCCCAGATAAATACTTAAGCTTTATTTTATTTAACAGTCAGTATCAAGCTACATTAAAAACAGCTATGCTGCGCACTTCACCCTCTATTCACTAACAAGGCTCAGCCTTCTTTTTTATCCTTTTGACAGTCGCTTAGATGAGTCATGACTGATCGCCTCCTAGCTTTAAGTTTAAATTTATCATGTACAAAGCAGGTGCTGATTAAAGTCAGGTATAATTCAACGCTATCCTAATAACTCTACCTTTACCTAATGAACATAAATTTCACCAAAGAAGAATATCTGTTATTGCTAGATATAATTTATATCGCAGATTGGATTTTGCATGCTCATAGCACAGGTGGTAAGCGTAGCGAAACAAAAGACTACTCAGCGTTATTTCAAAAGTTAATAATACATGCCAAAGAGTTAGGCTGTAGTGAATTAATCGAATTTAGCGAACTAACACAGGATTACGTACTGACAGATGATTTTGAAGAGCGATCTGCCGCTCTTGACTATCTTGATGAATTTGAAGGTGTGTCATTTTGGGATGAGTTGATTTCAAGATTAGCGATGCGTGATGCTTTAATAGAACTTAAAGTCAGTAGTGCGCATGAAGTTCCATCAGAAGAGTTGTTCACTGCACTTGAAAAAACAGAAGAATACTGGAGTAAGGAGTTCGAAACCTTCGACTTAAGTCGAATTTATTTAAATAAAGGCCAGAGTAGTATTCTGCACTAATCCTTACGATCACCTTATATTCGAGGCTTACATGAAGCAGGTTTTAGCATTAGTTGTTTCTGTATGGTTGCTTTGTTATGTTAATACGGTACTGGCAAATAAGCCCACTAATCCGCCGCAAGCCTTACAATGCGCAGCCTTTAGTCCTTATGTTGGTGATATTAACCCCCATTATGGCGCCCATCCTTCTAAAGCGTTAATCAATGAGTTGTTAGATACCTTAATCAAGCAAACGCCTTTTCGTTGCATTATGACCTATGGGGTTTTAAATGGTTTGGATGCCACTTTTGCAGCGGCAAAAGCTCGCAACCTTAAAGTGATTGCCATACTTTGGTTGGATGATAACCCCGAAGTTAATACCTTATCGATTAACAAAGGCATAGAAGTCGCCAAGGCTTATCCCAAAACCATTATCAAACTCAGTTGCGGTTCTGAAGTAAGAACGCGTCATGGTTATCAATTCGATGGTGAAATCAGTCGCTGTATTGATGCCTTGCGCAAGGCAGGTGTTAGCCAACCTATAACCACTATCGATACTTGGTGGGAATGGTGTAATCGTTCTTTGACGTGCGCACAGACTAATTTTGGCGCACAAGTCGATTGGATCGGCGTTAATGTTTTTCCTTGGTGGGAAAATTTATACTCTAGCCTACATCCTTGCACGCCCGCTGAAAAGGCAGCAGATTTTCATATAGCCCGTCTTGAAGAATTACATAAAACTTATGCCGACAAAGACATCATCTTAACCGAGTTTGGTTGGCCTAATGGCCCAGAAGGTAGCGATGGTGGTCCCTCAAAAACAGGACAACATTGTGGTATTGCCAATAGCCAAAATCAAAAACAAGTGCTTTTAGCAACCTTTAAACAACTGGCCAAAAAACACTGGTCAGGTATTGCTTTTGAGGCGTTTGCAGAGACCTGGAAGTCGAGTAAAGAAGGTGATTCGGGTAGTTTTTGGGGGGTCTGTTCGGGCTTAGCCCCGTATCGTTGCCTGCAAGGTTTGACTTTAAAATGAGCGCAGCGCCCTCTCTATCTCGCATTGCCATAGCTAGCTTTATAGGCACGGCTATTGAGTTTTATGATTTTTATATCTACGGTATGGCGGCTTCATTGGTCATCGGGCCGGTGTTTTTTCCTGGTGAGTCTGCCAGCAGTCAAGCACTTAGCGCCTTTCTTACCTTTGCCGTCGCTTTTTTGACTCGCCCTTTGGGAGCTGTGATATTTGGTCACTTTGGTGATCGCATTGGGCGCAAAGCGACCTTAGTCACTTCTTTGTTGGTGATGGGTATTTCGACGACTCTAATTGGCTTATTGCCTAGCTATGCTCAAATAGGTGTTTGGGCGCCAATATTATTGTGTGTGTTACGATTTTGCCAAGGCATAGGTTTAGGCGGTGAATGGGGTGGGGCGGCTTTATTGGCCACTGAAAATGCACCGAAAGGCAAACGCGGCTGGTATGGTATGTTTCCTCAGTTGGGGCCGCCGGTAGGTTTTTTATTGGCAACAGCTAGTTTCTTAGGCTTAAGCCATAGTCTTAATGATCAACAATTTATCGATTGGGGTTGGCGATTGCCGTTTCTTGCTAGCTCCATATTGGTTATCATTGGCCTGTATGTTCGCTTAGCCTTGACCGAAACACCGGTATTTACACAGGTACTAGAACAGCAGCAACGCGTAAGTTTTCCGCTTAAGAATATCCTGAGCTTGCATCTCAAATCCTTGATACTAGGCGCATTAGCCATGGTGGTTTGTTATGCCTTATTTTATATAGCCACGGTATTTTCTCTTAGCTACGGCACCAGCACACTACATATTCCCCGTCAGCAGTTTCTGGGCATGTTATGTATTGCGATTGTTTTTATGGCAGTCGCCACACCTTTATCGGCTTGGGCAAGTGATCGTTATGGACGTAGACGAGTATTATTAATTGCCAGTAGTTTGGCCTTGTTATCGGGTTTCGGCTTAGAGCCTATGCTTAATAGTGATTCTCCGCTGCTCATGACACTGTTCTTAAGCCTAGAGTTATTTTTAATGGGCGCTACGTTCGCGCCTATGGGCGCTTTGTTGCCGGAATTGTTCCCCTCAGAGTTACGCTATACCGGAGCCGGAACAGCCTATAATTTAGGTGGCATCATAGGCGCATCGTTTGCACCTTATATTGCCCAGCGCTTAGTTACCGAGGGTGGACTCGCTTGGGTGGGTGGCTATGTTTCATTAGCAGCTGCGATTAGTTTTTGTGCGGTGTTTATGATACGAGAAACACGAGATAAATCTTGGCTACATTAATCGGGTGTAGTTTGCACGGGTTCAAAAGCTCCGCTCTTATCGTTATACACATATGTTTCAAAGCAGCTTATTCCGAGACCTTTGCACGTTAAGTGCTTGAATTTATATAATAAATGCAACAGCTCTTAAAAAGGTTAGTTGGTAAAGTTTCTGTCTACCCAAAAAAATAAAGAGGTGCTCAATAAGCCCCGCCCATGGCTGCCGTTGACCAATAGCGAATTGCAGCGCAGTACATACCAATTCTGCAGGCATCGTGGCTGCCATTGCCCAACCCACAATTTTACGCGAATAGTAATATCAAGTACTCCACGTTGATTATTCATGATAACTCCCCCATTTTTTAGATTAACTATATCAAGCTATCTGGGTGTCTGTTTTTATTAGACCA
>CAMDNJ010000102.1 GCA_945902915.1 Crenothrix polyspora
GCAATAATATTGATATTATAAGACATGGCCATTTCTAGCAGACCATTGCGGATCTCACTGGTAAAGCCTGCTAAAGCACGTATGGCGTCAGGTGGGTTTTTGTCATTAAACAAACCCATAAGCGGCGCACTCATATATTCTGGGAACAACACAAAGTCAGCTTGGTAGCCAGAAACAGCATCAATAAAGAATTCGGCGTGTTTAAGTAGTTCTTCAACACTCGTTAAGGTACGCATTTGCCATTGCACTACGCCTAAACGAATGATGTTTTTAGGCCCGCCTATTGAAGGTGATTTTTCAACATAATCCAGATTAACCCATTCCAGCAAGGTAGCAAAACCTTTGGAATCGGCATCGACTGGCAAATATCCGGTTAAGACTTTACGAACATGAAAGCCATTTAATAATTGAAAGGATAATACTGGGTCAAATATCTCGCGATTTTTAACTTCTTCGATATATCGGACAGGCGTTAAGGTGTCTGCGTATTCAGCATAACCCGGCATTCTGCCACCGGCAATAAATCGACGTAAATTTAAGTTACGGCATAATTCTTTACGAGCATCATAAAGCCTTCGACCTAAGCGCAAACCCCTATAAGACGGATGTACAAATATATCTACGCCATACAAGGTATCGCCATGGGGATCATGATGCGTTAAATAACCATCCCCGGTAATTTGCGCATAAGTATGGCTATCACCAAACTTATTATAATCCACAATCATACTTAAAGCGGCAGCCACTAACTTGCCATTATCTTCTATAGCAATTTGGCCCTGAGGAAATCGACTGACTTGAGAAGCATATTGATCCTGCTTCCAAGCACCACCCAGATTACCGTAAACATGCTCCATTAAAATGGCGATATTACTATAATCAGCTAAGGTTAAATGGCGCAGTAGTAGCTTATGTTTTTCAATTTTTACTTTTTTCATAGATCAGCACTATATCTTTTGTTTCTGACAATAACATGACAATACAACCTAACTAAAATCCTAGTGTAGATTACTTCTGTTCGCTAGCTATTAACAATCAAACCATCTTCCATATGCAAAACCTTGCCCATACGCGCAGCAAGCTCGTGATCATGAGTCACGACCAAAAAACTCACATTGAGCTCTTGATTTAACTCCAGCATTAATTGATAGACTTGATCGGCGGTCTTGCTATCAAGATTACCAGTGGGTTCATCAGCTAAGATTAAACAGGGCTTATTGATTAAAGCTCTTGCTACTGCGGCTCGTTGCCTTTCACCGCCCGACAATTCACCTGGCTTGTGTTCAACTCTATGCCCTAGACCTACTCGTTGCAATAGTTCGGCGGCTCGAATACGCGCTTGCTTTACCGACTCACCAGCGATTAATAAAGGCATCGCTACATTTTCTAGTACCGTAAACTCACCTAACAAATGATGTGATTGATAGATAAATCCTAGTGATTTGTTTCTTAGCTTGGCTAATTTTGCGGCGCTGACTTTATTGATATCGACGCCATCGAGTATCACTTCGCCACCGCTGGCTTTTTCTAAGCCACCTAAAAGATGTAGTAAAGTACTCTTGCCCGATCCAGACGCGCCCATAATGGCGACGCGCTCACCTTTTTCGATGTTTAAATCCACTCCTCTCAAAACCTCAACATCCAAGCCGCCTTGGTCGTAACGTTTAGTCAATTGGCGACAGTTTAAAATGCTAGAGCTATTCATAATTTGTATGCTTAAGGGCGTTGATGGATTAATGCCAGAATCATTCATATCTAAGCACTTCCGCAGGATTTATTCTAGATGCCTGCCAAGCAGGGTAAATAGTCGCTAATAACGATAAGAAAAATGCCATGCCAGCGATTGAGTAAACATCCGACCACACTAATTTCGAAGGCAGTTCACTAATGTAATAAACATCTGCGGCCATAAATTGCACTTGTAATAATTTTTCTATAGCGGGAACGATAGTCTCAACATTTAAGGCTAATAAGACACCACCTAGCACACCCAACACCGTACCAACAACGCCGATTATAGAACCCAATACCATAAAGATACCCATCACAGCACCTGAGGTCAGTCCTTGAGTTTTTAAGATGGCGATATCGCCACGCTTGTCAGTAACGACCATCACTAAAGTAGAAACGATATTAAAAGCCGCTACCGCCACTATCAATAACAGGATAATAAACATCACTCGTTTTTCTGTTTGTATGGCTTTAAAGAAATTATTGTGCGCTAAGGTCCAATCGCTAACCTGATAATCACCATAAAGAGCCGTAGCTAAGGCGTGCGTTATTTTAGGTGCATTAAATAAGTCATCTAGTTTAATGCGTAATCCTGAAACCGAATTATCCATGCGAAATAATTTGGCGGCATCATCAATGTGAATCAAAGCCATATTACGATCATACTCATACATGCCGACCTGAAATATTCCTACTACAGTAAACCTTCGCATTCTAGGTACGATGCCTGCCGGCGTAGAATTAACTTGAGGACTGATCACGGTAATCTTATCGCCAGTCATTACACCTAAGTAATTGGCTAACTCCAATCCTAAGACGATACCGTATTCACCAGCCACCAAAGCTGTCAACTGCCCTGACTTCATTTTAGTGGCAACTTCCGAGACTCTGGCTTCATATTCGGGCAATATGCCATTGAGCATAGTGCCGCTCACACGCCTATCGGCATTAATCATTACTTGACCGGTAATAAAAGGTGCTGCACCTTCTACATGTGGCTGGCCTTTTAATTTTTGATCGAGTGCTTGCCAATCATCTAATTGACCATATTTACCGGTGGCGGTGGCATGAGCTGTCATACCTAAAATACGTTCCCGTAATTCTGCCTCAAAACCATTCATGACAGATAAAACCGTAATCAAGGCCGTAACGCCCAAGGCTATACCCAATACTGAGGTTAAGGTAATAAAAGAAATAAACTGGGTACGACGTTTTGCTCGCGTATAACGCAAGCCTATATACAAAACTAGAGGTTTAAACATGGAATAGATAAGCTAAGAGATAAATTAAGATTCTTTGCACTGAGGACAAAACCCATATAAATAAAGACTATGATCCGTTAAATCATAGCCCAGTTTTTTAGCAACTTCTTTTTGCTGTGTTTCGATGAAGTCATCAGCAAACTCATCTACTTTGCCGCATTTCATACAAACAATATGATCATGATGCTCAGCCGTAGTCAGTTCAAATATTGAATTACCCCCTTCAAAATGATGACGAGTCACTAAGCCAGCAGCTTCAAACTGAGTTAAAACCCGATAAACAGTCGCCAAGCCTATCTCTTCATCCTCACTGAGTAATATTTTGTAAACCTGTTCGGCTGTTAAATGACGGACATTAATCTGTTTTTCTAATATTTGTAATATCTTAACCCTAGGCAAAGTAACCTTTAGACCTACATTCCTTAAATCTTGTGTTTCCAATACTAATCTCCGGCTAATCAACTGAGTATAAGGCTAGTCAAATACACTAAGTGCGCATTGTAGCCTTTTTAGATGCTCATCGCATGACAGTTTTATAGGATAATGCTTAGACATCCTGTATGATTTCAAATTTTATTACTATTTTAGCCGAAAATGAGAAAATCGCTTTTTTCTATCTGCTTGTTGACTAGCATGACACTTATGTCCTGTTCAACCATACTGAACAATTTACCAGGTGTCTATAGCCTGGAAATTCAACAAGGCAACATCATAACTCAAGCCATGATTGATCAACTGCGTCCAGGCATGAGCAAACGCCAAGTTATTTATATTATGGGCTCCCCAATGCTGGATAATTTCTTCCATAAAAATCGCTGGGATTATCTATATTCCGCTCACCCTACTGGGGGCGAAAAGATACAACAACAAATTTCACTGTACTTTGAAAATGATCAAATTGTGAGTATTCAAGGTGATTTTAGACCTAGTACCACGCCGACACCTATGGTTTCGAATGAATCATCGGTAGAAATTCCCAAGCGTAATCTTGATAAAACCCTATGGGAAAAAATCACCGGCTTTTTAGGTATTAGTAATAGTGATGCCTCTTCTACACAAAAGTCATCAAGCAATAAATCGTGGTTCTAAATCCTCAACTTGTGATGATAAGCCACGCAAGGCATGGCTTATCATCAAGCTATCGACTCGACCTGATAACGATAGACTTTAATCGTATCAGACCAATAGTCAGCTGCTAAGCCTGCTTTTTGTTTTAAATGTCGCAAAAATTGCTTCGGTTCGGGAAGTTGCGCCCAAACCGAAGGTAAAAAAGTGCCTTGCCGATAGCCCTCTACTAAGATCAAACCATCTATATTGGGTTGCAACTGTTTGATTAAATCCTGTTCAGAGCGAAATTCCAAAGGTACGCTCGCTGTTAATAACGATATATGTATCTCCAATTCCGCAAACTCATCCATTGCCAAAGGCGGAAATCTGGGATCTTGGAAAGCCGCTAAAAAAGCATTTTCGGCGACATCTTCAATCAATGGTCGAGTTGCCTCCAATCGGCCTATACAGCCACGCAACTGCTGTTCTAGCTCTAAGGTAACAAAGGTTGCTCTATACTCGGTTAATGCACTAGGGTAATCCGCTATATTAATCTTTAAGGCATAACCAGTTTGCAAGCCATGCTGAATGGAAGCTCTAGCCACGGCCAATAGTTGTTGTTGCTGCTCTTTATTCAATAACATAAGCACCATACCCGACCACGCTACTTTTATCGCCAGCAGTATCACCAGAGTTACGTAAGTCTATGGTTTTAATAGTCAATGATTTTTCTCTAGCTAACTTTAACAAACCATTAACCGGAACTTGACCACAAGCCGAATCCGAACCTATACGCTCATATTGCAACTGCTCTATTAATTCACTAGTTGCTTTATCCAGTTGCTTAGCCTGTGCATATTCGTGATAATGGCTCAGATCTGAACTAATAACAATCAAGGTTTCATAGCCGCCCCACAACATATCAATGACTTGACTAACTTGTTCAGGGCTTGCCACACCGGCAACGATAGGCACTATTTTAAAGTCATCTAGCATTTCTTGCAAAAACGGCAAATGAACTTCAATGCTATGTTCATAGGTATGTGCATCTTCAATATAATTAACGTATTCTAACTTAGCAATAGTTGCTACGGCTTTCTGATCAACCGCAACAAAACCTAAAGGCGTTATAAATGATTGCGCCTTACTGACCGCCAAACCGCTAAAAGCCACGCGATGTGAGGGACCTATAATAACAACACGGTTAATTCGGTCATTGGCTTTTTTTAATCGTGCATAAGCCGTTGCAGCAACGTGACCCGAATAAATATAGCCGGCATGGGGCGCAATAATAACTTTAGGAACTTTAGCAGTCGATTCAGCATCATTCAAATATTCATTTAACATTTGATGTAATAGATGCGGGTTTTCAGGATAGAAAGTGCCTGCCACTGCGGGTAGTCTATTCATAGCGTAATCCTCTTATTTATCAACCATAAAAGTTCGTTAACTTATTCTATGTCATTAATGGCGTTGACATAAAACAAAAACCTTAAAAACTAACAATTCTCTACGACAACATGATTCATTAACGGTTCAAGGACTATGACAATGACTGACTTTATTACTGATGATACGGTGAAAACCCACTATTGGCATAAACTAGACGACGGACGTATTCAATGCGATCTCTGCCCTAGATTTTGCAAATTACATACCGGCCAACGAGGTCTATGTTTTGTTAGACAGAATCTCAATGAGCAAATCGTTATGACCAGCTATGGTCGCTCCAGTGGCTTTGCTATAGATCCCATCGAGAAAAAACCACTGAACCATTTCTTACCAGGCTCATCAGTATTTTCGTTCGGCACAGCAGGTTGTAATTTGGCGTGTAAATTTTGCCAGAATTGGGATATCAGTAAATCCAGGGAAATGGATACCTTGATGAGTAAAGCCTCTCCGATAACGATTGCTGAAACGGCTTTAAAGCATCATTGTGAGAGTGTCGCCTATACTTATAATGATCCCGTCATTTTTCATGAATACGCCATAGATACCGCTCAAGCTTGTCGTAGCCTAGGCATAAAATCCGTAGCAGTATCGGCAGGCTATGTCTGCGAACAACCTAGAGCCGAATTTTATCAATGGATGGATGCTGCCAATATTGACTTAAAAGCCTTTAGCGAGCGGTTTTACCAGCAAATAACGGGGAGTCAACTGCAAGCCATATTAGAAACACTTTGTTACATTAAGCACGAAACAGCCACTTGGCTGGAATTAACAACACTGCTTATTCCTGGCGAAAACGATAGTGAAGCCGAACTAGAAGCCATGACTCAATGGGTAGTTGAAAACTTAGGTCATGAGGTACCCATGCACTTCACTGCTTTTCATCCCGATTGGAAAATGCGTGACAAGCCGCCCACACCGACAGCAACCTTGTTAAAGGCACGGGATATCGCTTTAAAAAATGGCGTACATTATGCCTATATTGGCAATGTACATAACAAATCTGCCGAAAGCACTTATTGTCATGGCTGCGGACAGCTATTAATCGGACGTGACTGGTATGAGTTATCTGATTGGAATATGGATAATTCAGGCTGCTGTCGATTTTGCGGTGAACGTTGTGCCGGCGTATTTAAGCCAAAAGCGGGTAATTGGGGTGCAAAACGTCAATCGGTTTTAATGTCTAAATGATGGCGTGATTGAGTAGTATCGATGCAGCAACACGGAAGCTACGAATTACAGCGCCGCCCCCACGATTCCTCTGCGTTTCATCAAGGCTACTTGCTGCTCTATCATAATTTGACCTTGACCATTAAATAATATTAAATAATATATATTGGTACTTATTAAGAAGGAGGAAAAGGATATGCAGCAAAAAAACACCAGTGTGACCATCGGCGCTCACTTTGAGCAATTTATAGCCAAACAAATTAATGATGGGCGATACGGATCGACAAGTGAAACCGTCAGGGCGGGATTACGTTTATTAGAAGAGAGAGAATTAAAATTAGCAGCTTTACAAAAAGCACTAATAGAAGGAGAAGAAAGCGGTCGGGCCGATTATTCCTTAAAAGATTTAATTAAAGAGCTTGACCAAGAAAGCGTCAACTAATGACCGGATTTGAGCTCACCTGTAAAGCCAAATCTGATCTTAAAAATATTGCTATTTATACCCAAAACACTTGGGGAAAGCGCCAAAGAAATATTTATCTAACCAAACTCGACAAATCTTTCTATGCTTTAGCGGCAGATCACCTTAAAGGAGTTGATTGTAGCGAAATTTGTATAGATTATCGTAAATATAATGTAGGTAAGCACATTATTTTCTTCCGTGAAGTTAACGTAAATCTGATTGAAATAGTTCGTATCCTTCACGAACGAATGGACATAGAAACCTACCTATAGAGCAAAATACGAATCGGTTATAAAAAACCATTAATCAAAGCCGCCATAATCGCCCTAAAACTTTCTAAGACTGCTCCCATGTTTTCAATAATGTCATTAGCCAATACACACAGTCTCGCTAGCAATCCACCAAATACGGAGCAATAAACTAACCCTCACTTGGTTGCTCCATCGTGAGGTTTTTTTGTTCGATTGTTTTCAAGCTTACGGGTGTGAGGCTACTTACTGACTCACTGCACTTTTTTCAAGAACAACGCCTATTTCTTCGACTAAGTTAATTGCGGGCTCATATTCTTTAAGCAAGCCAATGACTATATTGGTATCAAGTAAAAACTTAATCCCAGTCATTACGCATTTCCTGTTGGATAGCTAAAGGATCATCACCAAAAACTGGAGATAATTTAAGCAAGCCTACAAATTTTCTCCAATCTTTAGAAGGAGCAGATACTGGTGTTTCTGTGTGAGTTGATCTTTTGGAAATTCTTAAAACAACGAGTTGTTCATTTTCTTCTAATTGGACAGGCTCCAGTAGTTGGATTATGCCTGATTTAGAAATAGCTTCAATCGCTTGATACATTGTCCACTCCCACATTGCAGGTTTACTTACATTTTCTTATGCACCCAATCTTATAACACTATCTGACTCAATTATAAGAGATTTTTTTACTATGAAACTTGCATAGTATGGGCGAGGTCGTTAATTCAAATTAAAATCCATGATGTTGCCGTCACTTGGCAGTTCATTAGCATGGTACTCAAATCTAATTCCTCGATTCCGTTTTACTTCATCGAGGCTACTTTACCTATTCGCTGCCTGATTAATTACTTCAGAAGCCCATTGATTAAGGCTTTTGCCTGAAGCAGTAGCAGCAACAGAAGCTGCCGCATGATCGTCGGGAGATATACGTAATACAAACTTACCAGAATAAGCTTTAATGGGATCTACACCATCTTCCTTGCAGGCATCCATAAAGACCTTAAGAGACAGCTCACCTTCTCTCCTTAAGCCCTCAGCATCACTTGCATAAAAGTCAGCCCCACCGTTTAATCCAATAAATTCGCCGCGAAACAAATCAATATCTGAATCATAACTAATTACAGCCTTAATGCCGTTAATGGTCATTTGATTAATCATAGGTTTACTCCAATGTCATTTAGCCACTCACGCAGACTAGCGACTGCACCTTTATCTGTCATAGGTGATGGATGTGGACCATGAAAGACGCGCCTTTCATCAAATAACCTCACCAATACCCTAGAACC
>CAMDNJ010000103.1 GCA_945902915.1 Crenothrix polyspora
AACCGGATAAATTTACTTATGAGAATGTAAAGGGCTTGGATAGTTAGTATGTATAAAAGAATAAATCCGATAATAACTAACCTATTGATAAAGCCTACACCACATAGGCTTTGCCAACAGATAATCCCGTTCAGATAAAAGACAGTTAACGGGATCTTTAAAACTAGGACTTGGCTGCCGATAAACAGCCAAGTCATTCTAGCATTCACAATTAGCCTAGTATAGTATTTCAATAAGATTGTGATACCTACCCTATTAATCCCACTTAAGCTTAGCCATGAAATAGATGGCCCATTAGTTATTATTTCGTTGATGTATTACTTGTAATATTTTTTAAAGCATCGACTACGAATGATCTTTTTTATTTATTCAACTAAATGAACCCCTCGTTTTTGTTCCACTAATAAAAAGCTAAAGATAACTTACGTACAATACCATTAAATAAGTATGGTTAATGTGCTTGACTCATTGATGACCTAACCATGAAAGTAGTTATAAAGGTAGAAAAAAACACAATGTCTTAGATAATATGATGGATGGATCAAGGTATATAAGACATCGTCTGGGTATTTTTTGAAAATCCGGATTTTAATCAAAAATCTAACTTATATAGTCTGGCGCTATATTTAGTTTATCGTTTCAATAACATCATTCTCTTCACGGACAGGTTGACTTTCTATGCTACTCAATTCTAATTGTTGCTGCCTCATGAGTTCAATATCATATTCAGTTAATTCACGAATATATAATTCAGGTAACGACTCTTGTTCTATGGGTTGATAGTCAGCTTGGAGAGCGACTCTAGCCGTCTTTTGTGTCAATTGAAGCGCTGTACTCAGCGCAGCTATACCTCTTGCTTTATACGTAGGCTGTGTATCGGCATCATTCATCATCATTTCAAGCGTTATAGCCATGGCTTCCCTAAGTGCAGCACAGTGGCTTAAATCATCAACAATAGAGCTTGCTATGGCACCCTTCAAGCCATTAATAAAACCGCTGTCGTTCATGAGTTGTTGCTTAGCTAAATCGATAGCATCACCGTCAATTAAGCCTTTAGATACGCCTAAGCTGGAAAAATGGCGTGTGAGTGTAGATGGACTGATTGATAGTTTTTGACTGATAGCTTGGAGACTATAGCCCCCTGCCCTTAATGTGATGGCTAGTTGAATTTCTTCTGTTGTTTTTACTGTTCGCTTATTTTTCGTTGCCATTGTAAGTCCGCCCTTTATTGATTGAAGGTGATTAACCTCTACATTGAAATTTCCTATCGCAAATGCATTGTCCATAGTGATGGCAGAACAATTATGTGTTAGTTGCTTAACGACAACTCTATAAATTAAAAGGAAAATTTAGATAATGGATATAATTTAACATATTGAATTATATACTAAATTAGTATATTTAACTATCAGTAAATAGCAGAAATGGCGTTGCTGAATTTACTAGAGATAACATCTAATAACCTGTCACTTTACACAAACTAACTCTTTCCAGTCTGTCTTATAACGTTGCGATATTCGCTCTGTTTTTGGCTTCCAGGATTTATCCATGAAGAAGAAAAACAAATTAAACCATGATATTTATTAGTTTGATGATTAAAAGTCTCCGAAACATGCTTATTACATGGTTCATTTAGATTTGCCGATTTTAATTCACAAGAGTCATTAAGCTCTGAAATTCTAGAAATTTTTATTCGACTCAGTGCCAGATTGGAAATCTGCGAATGGAAGGCTGGTCAAATAATACAACTTCATGCCTTATATACTTAAAAATAATTAAAAAGCTCGAATCGCACAAACTAGAGCCTTCCCACCTTTGTCGCTACAGTGCTGATAGCCATTATAGAAGTTCATGTGCCACGCTGATGAATTATTGTATTCCGTAGAACTCCAGTAATCTCTGAGAAGCTCGCCTAGAAGCGTCTTCCGATTATATAGAATTTCTAACTCACCTTTGGTCGGTAATCTCCAGTCAGATCCCTGAGATTTAGCTAAATAACTTGCTTCTGCCCAAGATACTCGTCCCGTTTCGCAAGAACTCTTTGCGGCTAAACCATGCTGACCAGAAGCATCAATATGAAAAACAATACTTCCATCCGTCAAAGTATCACCTAACATATAATTGGTAGGTATTAGTTTACCCTCGAAAAAAAAAGTTCGGACAGCCCGTGCTTTATAGCTATAAGTCTTAAAGTTACAAATCTGATTACCATCATAAAAATTCTGGAGCCAAGCGCCTTTGATACTACTCTCCGTAGAACTCCAATAATAGTTAGGAGAGAAACCTCCAATATTTAATCTTCTCGCACATAGTAATGTCAATTCAGCTTTAGTCGGCAAACGCCATCCTTGTCCATAAGAACTAGCTAATAGCTGAGCCTGATCCCAAGTATTTTTATTTGGTAGATCCACTGGTTGTGCTGCTATACCAGACTGCCCTGAAATATCGATATGGTAGATAACACTACCATCGACCAAGACGTCCCCAATTTGGTAAACAGCTAGTTTTTCTTGCTTAGAAGTCCAATTTGCCAATGATTCATGTTCGAATGATCTAACAGCTCTTACTCTAAAAGCTCTTCCTCTATTAGCGTAAGTGAGGAAACCATTATCAAATTCTTGGCACCACGCGTTAGCGTCACCAAGCAAAGAAGAACTCCAGTAGAATCCATGAGAAAAAAAATTACTTACAGCTTTGTGTTTTGTTTGTAAGAGAATCAATTCATCTTTAGTCGGCAAACGCCATCCTTGACCATAAATACTAGCTAATAGCTGAGCCTGATCCCAAGTCGCATAATATGGCAGATCAACTGCTTGTGCTGCTAAACCAGAGTACCCTGAAGTATCGACATGGAAGATAACACTCGCATCGGGCAAGGCATCGCCCACATTATAAGTAGCTATCTGAAAAGTATCTTCTTTAATGTTGTTGAAAATATTTTCACGATATACTTTAACAATTAGAGCCTCTTCTGAGTCAGAGGTATATATGGCTCCTTTTTTATTTTTGTCTATTAATGTTTCATTAAAATTTAATTGGCTCAATATAATTTGTGCATCCTTATTTTTCAGTTCGGCGGCTTTATTGAACCAGTAAACAGCTTCATCATGATTTAACTCAATGCCTTTACCATATAAATACATTTCACCTAGCTTATATTGTGCGGGTGCAAAGTTCTGTTGAGCGGCTTCATGAAACCAGTAAACAGCTTCATCATAGTCTTCATCTGCACCCTCTGCGTTTAAATGCATAAGCCCTAAATAGAACCGACTCCCAGCATGACCTAAATCACATAGTTGATTAAATAGCTGTATTGCTTGAATGTATTTTCTATTTTTATAAAGTGTTTCGGCTTTTAAAAAGGTATCATTTGAAATAGATGAGTTATCTAATTCATTTAATCGCTCTTCAGTTTCCTTAAGCGCATTAGTTTTTATTGGTTGCGCTAAAGCAGCTTCAACCAAATTACTTACGGATTTATCTTTTGTAACAAATTCTTTGTCAGTACTTTTGATTTTATTAGGCTGCCATAACAACACATTATTAGATATAAAATCATAATCGGTTGCTCTACATATACGAGCTATCCTTGACTGTGTTAAAGCATTAGCTTCAGAAAGACCCTGACACCGATAGGCATCTAGAATTGCATTCCACCAATTGTTGGGATGATAAGTGTCTAAAATTTTAGTTGCTTTAACGGGCCCAATGTTAGGGCAGCCTCTATAACCATCCGTAGAATCTCCCGTCAGGGTCTGATATAGATGATATCTATCAGCTTCATGCTCGCTAATATATACTGGCTGAACATCTTTACTTGGATTATATAACCAACCAGGTATGCTTCTCATATCCTTATCTTCCGATACGATTATCTTCTTACCTTCTATTTTAGTTGGATGAGTACTTAATATCCCCATGACATCATCGGCTTCTAAGCCAGGGTAAATAATTGATTCAAAATTATCCATCAAATGTTGCTTAACATAATCAAGCAAGATTGGTCTTTCAATATCTTTTCGGTTACTTTTATAGGTAGGTAATACTTTTTTTCGCCAATTAGTTTTGTCACTTAAACAAACTAAAGCATGGTCTGCCTGAAGCAAATTAACATATCGATTTATAATACTTGCAGCTTTCGAATTAGCTTCATTAGCGGTTTGATTAGTGACCGCACATTTATAAGCGATAATATCAGCATCAATTAATAATGTTATTTTCATGTCATTATTATGTTCTTGGGTTAAATATCTGAATACTTCAATCTACAAAAAAAACCCACCTTTGCCATCTGTTCAATACTATGTACACCGCATTGCTCAAGGTCTTGATTGGCTACGATAATAGCTAATGCCTGTGCACGTGATACAGCCACATTGAGACGATTTATGTTAAACACAAAGTCCAGCCCTCTGGGAGAGTCTTCAATACTACTGATAGCCATTGAAATTATGACTACGGGCGCCTCTTGACCTTGGAACTTGTCGATAGTACCTATTTTTATATTGCCTTTAAGGTTATCTTTAAGCAAATTGACTTGCATGTTGTAAGGCGTAATAACCAGAATATCGTCCTCGGTGATCGGCTTTAATTCTCCCAATTTATTGGTAAAGAAGCCGGTTTTGAGTTCATCAATCAGTTGCTGAACAACATGCACTTCTTCTTGGCTGCATTGGGTATTGTCTTCATGCTGCACGGTGACACTCAGGATGCCATTCGCTAAAGGAATTAAGCGTGAGTCTGGGATACTAATGGCTTGTTTACAGTTATCGGCATCGGCTTGTAATTTGCCTACATAAACGATGTCTGAGAGCGGTGCGCAAACGGTAGGATGCATCCGATAGGTACGTTCTAGAAAAATACCTTTATCATCCGGTATCACCGCATGACCCATTAACATGAATTCTAAGGCAGAGGCACCTGAGTGACCTGGATGTGAGCCTTGTATGGGTTGCTCTAATTGCATTTGATCGCCCATTAAAATAATGTTTTTAGTGGCACCTGTTACAGCTACTAAATTTGCCAGAGCCACTTGGCTGGCTTCATCAACAAATAAATAATCCACTGGTTCCTCATAGGATAACTCATTGGCGAAGCCATAGACTGTGGCCCCGACTAGTTGAAAGTTAGAGTAAGGGTTTTTGCCGCTAAATACCATTTCCTTACGGTATTCAAAATGGGGATAAGTATCCCATTGGTAGAGGGCTTTGAAGTTTTTCTGGGGACCATACCCGCCCACTTTAGTAATAGCAATATCGGGTAATTCTTCTACCAACGGCATTAGCAAGTTCATAATCGCAGCATGACTATTGGACATGACACCGATACGTTTGCCGTCTTTTACCAAGGCTTTAATAATATGTTTTGCCGTATAGGTTTTACCGGCACCCGGTGGACCTTGAATACATAAACAGGTCTCATCCATGGCTTTGACAGCCTCAATGATAGCGGCGGTATAGCGGTCATTATCAGGGTAGTGATGGCGTGAGATGGGCAGCGGTGATAACGCTCCAGCAAAGCGTGGATTGCTTTGATTAATGATAGTGGTCAATAATTTAGGTAATTGATGATCCTTAAAAAAAGCTTCGGTAATATCGCAAAGTCTATTTTCTAAAGTGGCGTTATTGACCTGCTTACTATCACCAAACAAGATTAATGGTAGCTGATTAAGCGCATCTTGTTGGTCTGCGTTAATGAGAAAGCTGATTTCACTGTAATCTGCATCACCTTCGGTTAACGTGATCTTAGTCACGCGTGCGGCGGTGTCTTTAATGGTCGCCGTTTCCAACTTATCTTTACGAAGCGCTTGATCACTTTTGAAGAAACCGATGCAACGGATTTTACCCTCGACTTCCTCTTGGCGGGTGAGACTGATGTCATAAACCACACTGTCATCATCGAACAACTCTTCGTCAGTTTTCTCTAATCGCTGATAATAGGTCAATGATGTAGGTTTATGTTCTCGTTCATAAAAAAGTAAAAGTGACGTCAGTTTTTCTGCCTGCTCATCGTCTTTTAAGGCAGGCGTCTGTTCATACTGATCAAGCAGAGCTTCTTGACGGGCTTTGAGCGCTTGGCGTTTGAATTCGTTTTGCAGTTGCAGATCTGTTTTTTCAAGTTCGTCTTTAGGCACGACCTCACTGACGGTGAAACAAATGCCATGCTGCTGCTGTTGCTCACGCAGCCAAGAGACCAGCTCCAGTGTGGATTCACAGTCATCGATATTGTAGGAACGGATAGCGTGTAGTGTTTCCCAGGGTTGCCAATCAAAATGCTCAGCTTGCTGTACCCAACTAGAATAGCCGTTGCTTTGCTCTAGCCAGTTTTCAAGACCGCCATTGGCATGCCAGTTCTCATAAAAGACGATCGAGTCACTGCCATTGGCAACATTGGTAATTCGTTTGCCGCGATACAGATGCTCAACATTCTTAATGGAATATTTAGGCTCACCGATTAATAGACCACTTTTGACGAGGGTATATAAATCCACAAACACATGATGTGCTAATAACTCAATAACCTCATCTTCACGCGTTTGATAGCGATTAACCATTTTGTTGATGGCGGTGATTTCATAACTGGCATAGTGGTAGATATGTAAGCTAGGATCTTGTTGCCAGCGCTGATAGCACCAGTCAATGAAACCTTCAAAGGCAAGCTTTTCTTGATCTTGATTATGCGCCCACCAGTCTTTAAAAGCATACTGCTTGCCCTGTGCGGCTTGACTGTCTTCAAAGCTCACACCCCATAAGTATTCCAAGCCACCAATCACCAGTGGATGACCTTCTATATCAAAATAGATATCTAACGGTGATTTGGGCGGTAAGCCTGACAAGCCCTTGCCATCATCATTGTTAATGACCGTAAAGAGCGGCTTAGGTTGACCACGTGATGCTAATTGAATGGCGGCTTGGGCTTTGATTTTATCAAACGACTCAGGCGCAATGCCTTTGATACTAGTCAGTTCAGTTGATGCTAAGGCACTTAAGGTACTGATGTCGAGTTCAAGGAGTTTTTTAATCTGGGCTCTACGAATATTGGCGACTAATGCCAAGCTATCGGATTCTTCTAATAAGTGCTTAGCAAAAGACCCCCAAACGCCATAATCACTGTATAAAGCAGGATCTGGTAGCATAGACCAATCACTTTGAAAGCTGTCTTGTGCCTTTAAAAATTGCTGCTTTAAATTTAGGAAATAACTGTAATAAGCGGGTAGTGGAAATGTTTCTTGTTGTCCGTTACCTAATACTACTACGGTATTTTCTGGCACTTTACCTTGTACAGTCTCGAGCATCCAGCTATAGCAACATAGTTGAATAATAAAATAGGTTTTAGTGACTTGTGAAAGCTTAGTGTCCGACGCTTCGTAATAATAATCACCTAAGGTAGATTTACCTTGTTTTCGAATCAGAAAGTCGGCCGACCCTGCAAAATGATCGCGTTCCAAATACGCTTGAAAGATCACCTGATAGCCCTCCTGCATAGCTTTGATGGTATCAGCAGCCCTGGCTTTTTTATCAGAGGTTATTTCATAGACATTGTCTGCACCTAACTCCTCTTTAAACTTTTCAAGATAATTGGCTTCATGACGGATGCCTTTCTCTGCTAACAAACCCATCATGGCGTCTTGATCTTTTTCAATTCCAGCCAGTTGTTCAGGTTTATCTATCGCAAGACGTGCCATCCAGGAGGCAAACGGTGAGCGTGCAAATAAGACCAGATCAGAGGGTGAATATTGCAAAGTATTGGCAGAGGTTTTAAACATCAATGATGACTCAATTCGTGTTAAATGCCGTCAATTACTCAGTGAGTGACAACCCAGTTGGGATTTTGTTTAACTCACTCAGTCGTTTTATCGACGTTGATTTGATTTTAATAGTACACCGATATTACAGTGAATAGAGAGATTAAAGATGAGTCTTTTATTACGGGGAGCTATATATTTTTGATTAAGTACATAACTCCACCTCTTCATAAGGTGGAGTCTATAGGAGGTCGAGACGTAATCTTATCGACCTACATCGTTAATTAATTGCTGGAATAATGATTTTTTAGCTTGAGCTAATGTCTCGCCTTCCAAGCTTGCAACTTTCCCCAATGACAACCACTTCACACTCAACGTTGCATCAGTGACTGCACTTAACTGCTTAATGACCTTGCCGTTCTTGACAACATCAACGGTGCCAGACAGCGTATAGTCAAAGTCATACCAAAATAAAGGCTCTATAATAAACAGCGTCAACCCAGTAAAAAAAGATTTTGCGAATGCAGAACCACTATGAGGGTCAAGCGCTACATTAAATTGAGATTCTAATACAATGTCGGCTTTATCATCGGGTCTAGATGGATAATAAATCTCTTTTGCAACTCTTGCTTTCCGCATTTCTGTAATGAATGCTTCTGTCATATTGCCTGCCTGGGGAAGTGTTGTATTTGAAGATACATCTTTCACTCCAATAGACGCATAAGGCTCAATCACATTTTGTGCAATTAACGCATTTTCAGGTCTAATTTTTATTTCAGTGCCGGTACAGCCAATTATTAAAAAAGCTGCAATTGAGATAATCAATAAATTAAGTTTCATAAATATATCCTTAAAAAAATAGAGTGTTGAAATTAAATATGAGTAACAAGTTTT
>CAMDNJ010000104.1 GCA_945902915.1 Crenothrix polyspora
TATTGCCTTTTAAAACAGCTGAAGCTGTTTTACTCCAATTTAACTGTAGGTCATGCTTTGTAGGGGGGTGAATTACTATATACCGCTCCCACGATAACCTTTTAGACCCAAGTTATTTAATATTACTTTATAAAAGCATTCATCATGCAAAAGCAACTACTACCACCTGCCATATTCTTAATGGGGCCGACTGCTTCAGGAAAAACGGCGCTTTCTGTACAGCTAGCTCAGGCCTTAGGTGGGGAAATTATTAGTGTTGATTCTGCATTAGTCTTTAAGGGTATGGATATAGGTACGGCTAAGCCTACCTTAGAGGAAAGAGCGGGTATTCCTCATCATTTAATTGATATCTTGGAGCCTAATCAAAGCTATTCTACCGGCCAATTTAGACATCAAGCTTTAAGCTTAATGAGGGACATCAGTGAGCGAGGCAAGATTCCGATTTTAGTTGGGGGCACACAGCTTTATTTTAATGCTTTAGTTAATGGCTTAGCAGTATTGCCAGTCGCTAATGTAGAGATTAGAAAGCAGCTAGATCAAGATTTGCTGGACTTCGGTAAAGAAGTCTTACATCAGCGCCTTGCCGAAGTCGATCCAGTAGCCGCAGCGAGAATTCATCCTAATGATCCGCAGCGTGTTCAACGCGCCTTAGAGGTTTATGAAATCAGTGGCCAGTCATTAAGCTCTTTCTTTAAGGTTGAAGTCGATAATGAACTGCCTTATCAAGCCATAAAGTTAATCATTGCACCGTCAGACCGAAAAGAACTGCATGACATCATCGCTCAGCGCTTTCGAGCCATGTTGGCACAAGGTTTTGTTGAAGAAGTCCAAGGGCTTTATCAGCGTGGTGATTTGAATGAACTAATGCCATCGATGCGTGCGGTAGGTTATCGGCAAGTCTGGGCTTATTTACAAGGTGTAGATGACCTTGAGGTCATGACTGAAAAGGCTATTATCGCTACCCGACAATTGGCAAAGCGCCAATTTACATGGTTACGTAGAGTGACTGATGCGATTAGTTTTGAGACAGGGCAAGAAAATTTATTAGCCGATGTTATGGCCTTGGTGAATACGCAACTTTGTATGAAGGGTTAACTTAGTAAAGAGCATGGCATTTAATGGCTGCCAATTTAAGGTGGGACAGATGCTTGACTTAACCGTTCGCCAACAATGTAGGGGTGGGTTCGTAGGGGCGTATTGCATACGCCCTTATAAAATACACCTTTAGATACCTATGCCTTAAGTGGATAACCATTTAATAAAAGGGCAATACTGGTATGAAACAATAGCTAGTGTTTATAGGGTCATTGTATAATTCACCCATTATTAACTCCTCGCAGCCGTGAACGCTTTAAGTGCAGCTTGAAAACCGTTTTTAAAACTTTAAGGACTAATTGACGAATGAATTTAGAAAAAAGCACCATACTCCGCCGTCGTGGCATTTATTTATTACCTAATTTATTTACTACAGGTGCTTTATTCGCTGGTTTTTATGCAATTACTTCAGCAATGGGTGGTCGCTACGAAACAGCTGCCATAGCTATTTTCATAGCCATGATTTTAGATGGTCTGGATGGCCGTGTGGCGCGTTTAACTAATACTCAAAGTGATTTTGGTGCTCAATATGATAGCTTGTCGGATATGGTTTCATTTGGAGCGGCGCCCGCTTTAGTGATGTATCTATGGGCTTTTTCAAGTTTAGGTAAACTAGGTTTGTTTGCGGCTTTTATACATATGGCAGGTGGCGCGTTAAGATTAGCGCGTTTTAATACGCAATTAGGCTCTGCTGATAAACGTTACTTTCAAGGTTTACCGAGTCCTGCTGCAGCTGCAATACTTGCTGGCTTTGTTTTGATAAGTTTAGAATATGGTTATTCCATAGAAATAATTAAGTATCCAGCGGTTATTTTAACGATGACTACGGGGTTATTGATGGTGAGTAATTTTAGGTATTCCAGCTTTAAGGACATCGATTTAAAAGGAAAAGTGCCTTTTTTTGTGGCGATTGCCGTTATGCTGGCAATTGCTTTTGTAATGGCTCAGCCACAAACCATGTTGTTTTTGTTATTTTTGGGCTATGCGATTTCTGGGCCAGTGGTGACATTGGTTGCGCGTAAACGTAGAGCACGATCTAAAATCGTAAAATCTGCTTGAGAGCCTACAGCCATTCGCGTATAGTCACAGGCTATGATTTTTCTCTATCTCTTAATGTTTGTAAGCTATCATGGCTAATGCTTTTAAAAACCAAGGCTGTGTAAGGCTAACCCTCTCTTTAAGATTATTGCCCTGATGGGCGATTATCTTTTTCATCAGCTAGTTAAATCCCACCTTATTAATTGATATCAATTTAAACGTTGATTTATCTCCATGAATGGAGTTTTTATGAAAGACAAGTTAATTATATTTGATACTACTCTTCGCGATGGCGAACAAAGCCCCGGCGCATCGATGACTCGCGATGAAAAAGTCAGGATAGCTAAAGCCTTGGAACGTTTAAAAGTCGACGTTATTGAAGCGGGTTTTCCAGCCGCCAGTCCTGGTGATTTTGAATCGGTACAAGCGGTCGCTAGCGTTATCAAAGACAGTATCGTCTGTGGTTTGGCGCGTGCACTCGATAAGGATATAGACCGTGCAGGGCTCGCACTTAAAAGTGCAAAGCGTTCACGCATTCATACCTTTATTGCTACTTCGCCTATACATATGCAAATGAAGTTGCAGATGTCGCCCGAGCAAGTCATAGAATATGCCGTTAAAGCAGTTAAGCGGGCCAGACAATATACTGATGACGTTGAATTTTCACCAGAAGATGCAGGCCGTTCCGATGAAGATTTCTTGTGTCGTATATTGGAAGCTGTTATCGACGCAGGTGCAACTACGCTCAATATTCCAGATACCGTAGGCTATAGTGTACCTTCGCAATTTGGTGCGACTATTGCCAATTTAATGCTACGCATTCCTAATTCAGATAAAGCCATTTTTTCTGTGCATTGCCATAATGATTTAGGCTTAGCGGTGGCTAATTCTTTGGCGGCCGTTATGAATGGCGCTCGTCAGGTTGAATGTACGATTAATGGTTTAGGTGAGCGTGCTGGTAATGCTTCACTAGAAGAAGTAGTGATGGCTGTACGCACACGCCATGATGTCTTTAGCTGCCAAACAGGCATAGATACTCGAGAGATTTTAACCTGTTCTAAGCTGGTGTCATCGATTACCGGCTTTCCTGTACAACCTAATAAAGCCATTGTGGGTGCTAATGCCTTTGCTCATGAAGCCGGCATCCATCAAGACGGCGTATTAAAAAGTCGCGAAACTTATGAGATTATGCGCGCCGAAGATGTCGGCTGGTCTGCTAATCGCATGGTTTTAGGTAAACATTCGGGTAGAAATGCCTTTAAGAGTCGTATCAGTGAATTAGGCTCAGAATTCGCTACTGAAGAAGAATTAAATGAGGCTTTTGCTCGCTTTAAACAATTAGCCGATAAAAAACATGAGATCTTCGATGAAGATTTACAAGCCCTCATTTCAGAAGCAGGCTTTAAGGCAGAAGATGAATACGTCAAACTGATAGCCTTAAAAGTATGTTCAGAGACCGGTGAAATCCCAAATGCCACAGTGACTTTGCGCATCGCTAATAAAGAAGTGACGGGTAGTTCGGATGGCGGTGGTGCGGTTGATGCTAGTTTGAAGGCGATTGAAAAATTGGTTAAGTCTGATGCTTTGTTAGAGCTGTATTCAGTCAATAACATCACTAACGGTACCGATGCTCAAGGTGAAGTCACCGTGCGCCTTGAAAAATCTGGACGTATTGTTAATGGCTTAGGGGCTGATACTGACATAGTTATCGCCTCGGCTAAGGCTTATATTAATGCGCTTAATAAATTACATAGTCCTGATCAACGCAGGCATCCTCAGCAAGGCGATGTTTGAGGCTCAAGATTAAAGATCTTGGAGATTGATTGTGGATAATGCCTTGCGTTTGCAATATTTGGAAGCTATGGGCATTGATGTCTGGGTACCAAGACAAAGCAGAGTATCTAGATCAGTCATTGCTGATCAGCAGGAGATAGTTGTTCAGATTGAGCAAGCACATAGTGTAAATTCTATTGATTGTGGCTTATGTGATCCCCAAGCTCAAACATCGTATGGTGTAGGTAATCAACAGGCAGATTGGCTACTCGTCGTTGAAGCGACTAGCGCAGATGATAGTATGCAAAACCTGCCTTTTGAAAAGACGGCCGGTTTATTATTAACTGAAATGTTACGTGCGATAGATCTTAGCTGCGAAGAGGTTTTTATTGCCCCGTTAGTTGAGTGTAAAGCGCTTAATCAGCCTAGTTCTTCTGACAATCAAACGCAATACTGTACGGGCTATCTTATTAGTCTACAGCAGTTTATTCAGCCTAAAATTATAGTGGCAGTTGGCGAGAAGGCCGCACAAGCTTTATTAAAAACGCGACAACCTTTAGCAAGTCTTAGAGGTCGGTGTCACTATTTTAATAAAACCCCTGTTGTTGTCGTTGAACATCCCGCTTATTTACTGCGCTCTTTGATTGAAAAGCGTAAAGCGTGGCAGGATTTATGTTTTGCGAAACAAATACTTAATAATGAAGGTTAACTATGCGCGGCTGGGTGGATAAAATTAAGAGTGTGATAATTTACGATGCCGACAAGGAGTTTTACGCCAAAGTGTTTCCTGATTCAGTACAAAAAAAAGATCTATTGCGCTTACGCATCATGACCCATAGGGATTTACCAGCGGTACTGGAGATAGAAAAAAAGAATTATTTATTTCCTTGGGAAGAAGATATTTTTACCGATTGTTTTAAAGCTGGCTATAGTTGCTGGGTCTGCGAATTTGATAATAAAGTCTTAGCTTACAGTTTGCTCTCAATGGCGGTGGGTGAAGCGCATGTGCTTAATATTTCTGTAGACCCTGTTGAGCAAAAACAAGGTATCGGTCGCAAAATGCTCGAACATCTCATCAGCATTGCTAGAGGCAAAGCCGAATCAGTTTTTTTAGAAGTAAGACCTTCTAATATCCATGCCATTGCGCTCTATGAAGATATGGGCTTTAACGAAATTGGCGTAAGAAAAGGCTATTATCCAGCAGAAAACGGTCGTGAGGATGCCATTATGTTGGCCTTACAGTTATTCTAATATACTTAAGACGTGGCCGATTAGCTTAACCGTTCACTTTTAGCTCAGCGCAGACAACAGGCGAAAGGTTAAGGGTTAAGTTTAGTATCTACCTCGGTTTAAGTTGCTAGCCAATGTTTAGCTTACGCTTCTAATAACTGCATAGTTGGAGTAAAACAGCTTTAGCTGTTTTAGGTAGCAGATAAAACTATTAATAAACGGCTTACGCGATTAACTTAATGGCATGATTCAATTTCACTAGGGCATAAGTATGGTAAAATTACCAATTTATTGCTCTACCCTCTATTCGGCTTTATTTACTTATGATTAAACAGCGAACTTTAAAAAATACTATTAGGGCTACAGGCGTAGGCTTGCATACAGGTGAAAAAGTATATTTAACTTTACGTCCCGCGGAACCTAATACAGGCATTAAATTTCGTCGTGTAGATTTTGAGGTGCCGGTCACAATTTCGGCAACACCTGAAAATGTTGGTGAAACCGTGTTATCAACCACTTTAGTGGCGGGTGATGTAAAAATATCGACTATTGAACATTTACTTTCAGCCTTTGCAGGCCTTGGTATAGATAACGCTATTATTGACGTCAGTGCCGCCGAAGTGCCTATTATGGATGGCAGTGCCGGCCCTTTTGTCTTTCTATTACAGTCAGCTGGCGTTGAAGAACAAGATTGCCCTAAGCAATATATTAGAATAAAACGTGATATCAGAGTGGATGACGGCGATAAATGGGCTGCTTTTAGTCCTTTTGAAGGTTTTAAAGTCACCTTTACCATCGATTTCGAACATCCTGCTTTTGAAGAGCAGGTTAAAACTGCAAGCATGGATTTTTCATCAACGGCTTTCGTTAAAGAAGTCAGTCGAGCTAGAACCTTTGGCTTCATGAAAGATATTGAGATGCTGCGAGAAAATAATTTAGCCTTAGGCGGCAGTCTTGATAATGCCATTGTTGTTGATGACGACAAAGTTATCAATGAAGATGGTTTACGTTGTGCGGATGAGTTTGTTAAGCATAAAATTCTCGACGCTATTGGTGATTTATATTTATTAGGTCATAGCTTAATTGGTGAATTTACCGGTTATAAATCAGGACATGGTTTAAACAATAAATTGCTGCGTACGCTGTTGGAAAATAAAGATGCCTGGGAAATGGTGACTTTTGATACCGATGAAGAAGCGCCTATTTCTTATATGCCTTCTGCAGAAACGCCTAGAGCGCCTGAATAAAAAGACTTTGGCTTTAGTTGATTCAAGCTTTGTCGGGGTGAATCTGTCGCCCCTACAATACAGGTCTCGACTTTATGCCAAGCTTGTTAAGAAGGCTATGGTTACTTACCTAATCAAGGTGTTAGAAATAACCAGAAATGGCCTGAGTATTATAGGAATGTTCAAGTCAATCGGCAGTTTATCGCTTGATACCCAGTCAATAAGATCAATCAAATAATCTGACTGGATTAGCGTAAGCGCCAATTCAGACCGATAAGATATTACACTGTTCCGACATACCCCTGCTAAAGATAGATATTCACAAATGTTTTGTGTGTTTGGAGTAAAACAGCTTCAGCTGTTTTAAAACGCTGAGCTGAAGTTCAGCTCTCAACATAAGTTGTGGATGCGCGAGGCTTATCCATCCTACATAACTTTAATGGTGTATATAACGATAAGTGCTACGTCTAGGATCGATAAACAAAGCCGCAATTTTATCTAGATAACCTTGTTTTCGGTTTGACCGTTTTTCTTGCCACAAAAGCTGTTTTTCAAAACAAGCCTAGTCTTTTTATTGTGGGATTCTATTTTTTTGATTAGACATTCTAGCTTTAAACATTTTCTTTAAGCCTTTTTCTTTTGTTATTTTAATAATAAATTATCGTATTTTATGAGTTCAATTTTGGAAATCACCTGTGCGTAAAGAAAAACCTGTTTTTATTTAATGCCTTAGTATTAATTAAGAGTGAGTTTTTGCTTGCTCATTAGACATCTCATCGAAAAACCGCTATCAAGGCTTTTTTACGTCTCAAGTTCTGCCAATTCGAAATTGTATTCTAGTTTTAATAAAAAAAACTGCGCAGATTCAAAAATAACAATTGCTTTTAATAAAGCCATTGTTGCTTTTATAAGCTGTAAAAAGTAAAAATAATTAACAACAAAGGTCTGTTTATAAATAAAAAATAACGTTTACTTGATGAGTGAATAAAATATAAACATGGGCAGACGCTTAGTCTTATCTAAAAGTATAAATTCAAAATTATTTAGCGAAGATAGTTTATTGTTCAGCTTTTATTGGCTAGTATTTATTAATTTTTTCTTTGTAATTGCCTGTTGTTACAATTACAAATACTATTTTAAATAAATCTTTGTTCTAAAATAATTCATTAATACAAGCGCTTGTATTTTAGGATAGGGTTTTTAAATGACTAATAACAACTGTTAGTAAAATTATGCTAGCTAATTATAGTCAGCCGCTTATAATGCGCACTCTGGGTGTTAATTTTTAGGTACTTCAATGAGAAGAATAAAGGCTTTACTCGACTTCATGATTTATCCCGTTGTGGATAAAGTAGCGTTTTATAGGAATATTTCTATTCAACTGGCTGATGCCAGTATCTTTACCGCACCTGAAATACCCATAGCAACTATTAAAGCCGTAGTTGATGATTTTGAAAGCGCTGTATTAGAAGCAAAGGGCGGCGCTCATAGTGCCATTGCCGTTAGGAATGATAAAGAAAAAGCAGCCGATGATCTTTTTAGGCTCTTAGTTAGCTACGTCAATAAAGTGGCTAATGGTGATGAAACCATTATTATCCAAAGTGGTTTTCATGCCTCAAAACAACCGATACTCTTTCAAAAACCAGAGTTAGCGGTTAAGCATGGTGCGCATAGCGGTAGTGTTATTATCAATATTAAAGCTATACCCGGTGCTGTAGCCTACCGATGTCAATATACAAAAGACCCATCACCTAGTGCAACTACTGTATGGATAGAGGTTGATATTAGTACCATCTCAACTATTCAAATAGATGATTTAATCCCTGGCACGACTTATTCCTTTCGCTTTGCTAGTATTTCCTCGGCAGGAACTTCAGATTATTCTAGGCCGGTTACTAAAATCGTTATTTAGAGTACCCATCAATTTTTTTGTACTTGTTTACTAAGCCCCCTGCGTCAGACTAGTTGTCGGTGTGCCAAGAAGGCTAAGCAGTTGGAAACTGCCAGCCATGCTGTACCAGTGATGAGGGCAGGCCCCTCGGCGTAGTTTATCAGGAAGAGACGCCAAACCACCCTGAACTGCATCCGTAAAGAGCGGTTGTGGTGAGCGTCATGGGAAAAGGCAGGAATACTCTTGTCAGGTATGAACGAATGAGACGAATGTAAATGAACCATCGAAGAAGTGTCGATAATTGTAACCGATGTCAAAACTGGGGTCTCGACAATGC
>CAMDNJ010000105.1 GCA_945902915.1 Crenothrix polyspora
GCAAGTACTTCCCCTTTGGTTTATCAAACTATATTATTTAGCCTTGCTCTGCAGCTTGACCAATTGATTTTTCAGATTTTTTACCGTCGACACCTTTAAGCTCATCAACTGTAACATCGCCACGCGAAGGCTTGTCATCCCAGCCTTGAGGGTCTCTTACTGGCTTACGAGCCATTAAATCATCAATTTGAAACTTATCGATAGTCTCATATTTCATTAATGCTTCAGCCATTGCATGCAAGATATCAATATTTTCCTTGAGTAAGCGCTCAGCTCTTTCGTAGTTACGATCAATAAATGAACGTATTTCTTCATCTATAGTATGAGATGTTTCTTCAGCGACTGTTTTATGTTGCGTTACCGAACGCCCAAGAAATACCTCTCCTTCTTCTTCACTATAGGATAATGGCCCTAAGCGTTGAGACAAGCCCCATTTAGTGACCATATTTCTGGCTAATTCAGTCGCTCTCTCAATATCATTAGAAGCACCTGTACTGACTTGCTCCCAACCAAAAACCACTTCCTCGGCAATACGTCCGCCGTATAGGCTAGAAATCATGCTATCTAGCTTTTGCTTGCTCGCACTATATTGATCTCTTTCAGGTAAAAACATAGTGACACCTAAGGCACGTCCTCTAGGCATAATACTGACTTTATAAACGGGATCATGCTCTGGCACTAACTTTCCGACAATGGCATGACCTGCTTCGTGATAAGCTGTCATTCGTTTTTCTTTCTCATCCATAACCATGGTGTGCCTTTCAGCACCCATGATCAATTTGTCTTTAGCTTTTTCCAAATCAGACATACTGACCACGCGCTTATTCATTCTGGCAGCAAACAATGCCCCTTCATTGATTAAATTAGCTAAATCAGCACCAGAAAATCCGGGAGTTCCTTGAGCGATGTATTTAACCTCTACATCATCAGCGATGGGTACTTTTTTGATATGGACATTAAGAATTTGTTCACGGCCTCTGACATCAGGCAAACCCACTGTAACTTGGCGATCAAAACGACCTGGACGCAATAAAGCTTTATCTAAAACATCAGGACGATTAGTTGCAGCAATAACTATGATGCCTTCATTGCCTTCAAAACCATCCATTTCAACCAATAATTGATTTAGGGTTTGTTCACGCTCATCGTTACCGCCACCTAAACCTGCGCCGCGTTGACGACCGACCGCATCGATTTCATCTATAAAAATAATACAAGGTGCATGTTTTTTAGCTTGCTCAAACATATCTCTGACACGAGAAGCGCCTACACCTACAAACATTTCTACAAAATCTGAACCTGAGATAGTAAAGAAAGGTACTTTAGCTTCCCCAGCAATCGCTCTTGCAAGTAACGTTTTACCTGTTCCAGGCGGACCAATCATCAAAGCGCCTCGTGGAATCTTACCGCCTAACTTTTGATACTTAGCAGGATCTTTAAGAAAATCCACCATCTCTACGACTTCTTCTTTAGCCTCGTCACAACCAGCTACATCAGCAAATGTCACTTTAATTTGATCTTCTTCCAGCATACGAGCTTTACTTTTACCAAAACTCATTGCACCTCGACCACCAGCGCCACCGCCTTGCATTTGTCGCATAAAGAAAACCCAAACAGCAATTAATAACAACATGGGGCCAAAGGAAACCAACAACTGCATTAACATTGAGGGTTGTTCTGGCGGAACCGCTTTGATATCAACCTTATTAGCTAATAAATCATCAATCATATGTCCATCGGTAGGCGCATAAACTCTAAATAACTGACCGCCTTGCATCTTACCTTTAACAATATGTTCATCAATGACGACTTGCTGAACTTGACCAGCTTTTACCGACTCAATAAATTGGGAATAAGATAATGATGAATCAGCTCGCTCGCCTTGGGGGCCGAAATTATTAAAAAGGGACATCAGCACCACAGCGACAACGACCCACAGGATTATATTTTTTATCATATCGTTCACAAACACACCCTAACCCAAATGGCTCTCGGTAAAAAAAACTAACTAATTATATCAGGACTTAACTTCTCTGACTGTCGTTATTTATTTAGATCTAGCTAGATAAATTGTTTACTTCCTAGAAATAGGGACATTAAATTTCATTTAAACCCCTTCGCCAAAATATAAACCTCATTACTTCTTGGCCTTGATGCCTTTGGCTTTCTAATAATGACTTTTGTAAAATGACGCTGCACATCTTGATAGTATGCTTCAAAACCTTCGCCGTGAAATAATTTAACCAAAAAACTGCCGTTTTTTGATAGCACTGCTTTTGCGGTATCTAATGCTAACTCCGCTAAATAAATTGCACGAGGTTGATCTACCGCCTTATTACCACTCATATTAGGTGCCATATCAGACATGACCAAGCTCACAGGCGCTTGATCTAAAATCTCATAAAGGCCATTTAAAACGTCCTCTTCTCGAAAATCGCCTTGTATAAAATCTACGCCCTCTATAGATTCCATAGGCAAAATATCCAAGGCAATCAGCTTATCCTTTTTACCCATCAACTCCCTTGCTAGTTGAGACCAACCACCAGGAGCCGCACCCAAATCTATAATATTCATGCCCGGCTTAATGAGATTATCTTTTTCTTGAATTTCCTTTAATTTAAAAACTGCTCGCGAACGATAACCTTGCACTTGTGCCATTTTGACATATTCATCTTCAAAATGCTCTTGCATCCAACGGCTACTACTTTTACTTCGGGCCATAATCTGTTGTATAGTATAAATTGATTTTTGATACAGGAATAATGCGTGAACCCTACAGATAAGAAAAAACTCAGAGCTGAGGCTCATACTTTGAAGCCCGTAGTGACCATTGGGCAATCTGGCCTTACAGCTCCAGTACTAGCAGAAATTGAGCTAGCACTTAATTTCCACGAACTCATTAAAGTGAAAATACGCGCAGAGCGTGATAGTCGCAAACTAATCAGCGAGCAAATACAAAGCGATACCGGAGCAGAGATTATTCAAAGCATCGGACAAATAGTTGTTATCCACCGATTAAATCCAAATAAATAAGCTTAAGTTAAAGCGAATGAAATAGTTAATATAACCTTCGCTTTTTAATTAATTAAATATATTTAATCGAAATAATTTCATAATCGACATTACCACCCGGCGCCTTAACCGTCACAACATCTTCGATTTCTTTTCCGATTAATGCACGAGCAATAGGAGAGCCAATTGAGATACGACCTTCTTTTATACTGGCTTCATCTTCACCTACAATTTGATAGATAACTCTTCTTTCAGACTCAACATCTTCTATTTCTACCGTCGCCCCAAACACCACCTTTCCATTAGCATCAACCTTGGTGATATCAATGATTTGCGCATTGGATAACTTACCCTCAATTTCTGCTATACGACCCTCAGCAAAGCTCTGTTGTTCTTTAGCCGCATGATACTCAGCATTTTCTTTTAAATCGCCGTGCGCTCGCGCAGTAGCGATAGAAGCAATAATGCGCGGACGCACCACTGACTTTAATTCATCCAATTCTGCACGTAATTTTTCTGCACCTTTTACGGTGAGAGGTACTTTATTCATTTTAAAATTCCATTAATTATTTATTAAGGCTAAAGATGCCATCAATGCAAGCTGACACCTTTAAGTCAAACTTTTATGCAAGTCCTGCAAACAAGAAACATCTCCAGCGTCCAACTCACCTAATGCGTAACAAGCAGCCTTAGCACCTGCCATTGTCGTGTAATAAGTGACTCGATGCTGCAAAGCCTCCCTACGCATAGCAAATGAATCTGAAATCGCTTTTTTTCCTTCTGTGGTATTAATAATCAACTGTATCTGATCATTTTTAATCATATCGACCGTGTTAGGACGCCCTTCATTAACTTTATTAACCACTTCACAAGGAATTCCAGCCTCGCGAAGAAATTGAGCCGTACCGCTAGTGGCAACAACCTCATATTTTTTATCGACTAACATTCTAGCAATATCCGGCGCTTTTGCTTTATCGGCATCACGAATACTCATTAGAACTTTACCACTATCATTTAATCTTACGCCTGCTGCACGTTGTGACTTAGCGAAAGCTTCTCCAAACGTTTTACCTATACCCATAACTTCACCCGTAGACTTCATTTCAGGGCCTAATAAAGGATCAACACCCGGGAATTTTACAAAGGGGAATACCGCTTCCTTGACTGAATAGTAATCAGGTATACGCTCTTCAGTAACTCCCTGTTGAGTCAAAGTCTGACCTACCATTACACGCGCTGCAATTTTAGCCAACGGATAACCCGTTGCTTTAGACACAAATGGGGCAGTACGCGAGGCACGAGGATTGACTTCTAACACGTAGATATCTTCCCCCTGAATGGCGAACTGAGTGTTCATTAAACCTCTTACGCCCAAAGCTTCAGCCATTTTGGCCACTTGATCTCGCAATTTATCTTGTAGATGCGCGGCTAATTCATAAGGCGGTAATGAACAAGCCGAATCACCTGAATGCACACCTGCTTGTTCAATATGCTCCATCAGACCACCAATCAAAACGCGCTCACCATCATAGATAGCGTCCACGTCCATTTCTACGGCATCATCAAGAAAACGATCTAACAATACCGGCGCGTCATTAGAAACACTGACCGCTTCTTTCATATAGCGCTGTAAGCCTTCTTCATTGAACACGATCTCCATACCACGACCGCCCAGCACATAAGAAGGCCTGACCACCAAGGGATAACCTAGTTCTTTTGCCGCAGTAACAGCTTGATCAACTGATCGCGCCGTAGCATTAGGTGGCTGCTTTAAGCCCAATCTTTCTAATAACTTTTGAAAGCGTTCACGATCTTCAGCCAAATCAATCGAATCTGGCGAGGTGCCAATAATAGGCACGCCCGCAGCTTCCAAAGCACGAGCAAGTTTCAACGGTGTCTGTCCGCCATATTGAACAATAACGCCTTTAGGTTTTTCAATATGAACAATTTCTAACACATCTTCCAGCGTTAAGGATTCAAAATATAAACGATCTGAAGTATCGAAATCTGTAGAGACGGTCTCAGGATTACAATTAATCATAATGGTTTCATAGCCATCTTCACGCAATGCCAAGGCAGCATGAACACAACAATAATCAAATTCGATACCCTGACCAATTCGATTAGGGCCGCCACCTAGGATGATAATTTTTTCTTTATCTGAAACTCGCGCCTCACACTCGTCTTCATAAGTAGAATACAAATAAGCCGTATCTGAAGAAAACTCAGCCGCACAAGAGTCGATACGTTTGTAAACTGGACGGATATTTTGTTTATGTCTTACATTACGCACTTCAGTTTCAGAAGCATCCAGCAACTTAGCGATACGTAAATCTGAAAAACCTTTGCGTTTTAGCTTATAAAGCTCGCCATCTTTCAAGGTTGATAAGGTTTTAGTCGCCAAAGATTGTTCTGTAATAATGAGATCTTCAATTTGCGCTAAAAACCAGGGATCAATTTTAGAAGCATCATGTACTTCAGTTAAGGTCATACCACTTCGGAAAGCATCAGCCACATATAACAAACGATCAGGCCCTGGATGACGCATTTCCCTTTGCATCTTATCACTTGCGTCATCTGCATTTAGATCGACTATTTCATCAAGACCGCTAATGCCTATTTCCAAACCACGCAAAGCTTTCTGCAATGATTCTTGAAAGGTGCGACCTATCGCCATGACTTCGCCCACCGACTTCATTTGCGTGGTTAAGCGATCATCGGCTTGCGGAAATTTCTCAAAGGTAAAACGTGGTATTTTAGTGACCACATAATCAATAGTCGGCTCAAATGAGGCAGGCGTTGCGCCACCGGTAATCTCATTTTTCAGCTCATCTAAGGTATAACCCACCGCTAATTTAGCGGCTACTTTAGCAATCGGAAATCCAGTGGCTTTTGAAGCTAAAGCAGAGGATCGTGATACGCGCGGATTCATTTCTATGACGATCATACGGCCATCGACTGGATTAATAGCCACCTGAACATTTGAGCCCCCAGTATCTACGCCAATTTCACGCAACACAGCCAAAGACACATTACGTAGAATTTGATATTCCTTATCGGTCAAGGTTTGTGCTGGCGCTACGGTAATGGAATCACCGGTATGTACACCCATGGGATCAAAGTTCTCAATTGAACAGACAATAATGCAGTTATCCTTAGAATCCCGCACCACTTCCATTTCATATTCTTTCCAGCCTAACACTGACTCTTCAATCAATAACTCATTGGTAGGTGATAGATACAATCCACGCTCACAAATCTCTAAAAACTCTTCTTTGTTATAAGCAATACCACCACCACTACCGCCCATCGTAAAAGACGGGCGTATAACCGTTGGATAGCCCACTTCCTTTTGTGCCGCTAAAGCTTCTTCCATGCTATGGGCGGTTTTTGATTTCGCGACTTCATAACCAATACGCTTCATCGCGTCATTAAACAACTGACGGTCTTCGGCCATATTAATGGCTTCTTTAGTCGCGCCTATCATCTCAACGTTATATTTTGCCAGCACACCATGCGCATCAAGATCCAGCGCACAGTTCAAAGCAGTTTGTCCGCCCATGGTAGGCAAAACCGCATCAGGACGCTCTTTAGCAATAATTTTTTCAACGGTTTGCCAATCGATAGGTTCGATATAAATGGCATCAGCCATATCGGGATCGGTCATGATGGTAGCAGGATTAGAATTTACCAAAATGACTCGGTAACCCTCTTCACGCAGCGCTTTACAAGCTTGAGTGCCTGAATAATCAAACTCACAAGCTTGACCAATAACAATGGGGCCTGCGCCTAATAATAGTATGGATTTTATGTCGGTTCTTTTTGGCATAATCTTTTGTGTGTTGCTCTGTGTTAGTATCTTTTATGAGTTAGGTTAGATGACTTAACCTAATATTTTTTAGCGAAGCTTATAATCTCAAACAGCGCTAAGCTAAGCAGATCGACAAACCAGACCTAACTCGCCGCCATCAAATCAATAAATTCATCAAACAAGGCTTCGACATCATGTGGGCCGGGATTACCTTCAGGATGACCTTGAAAGCTAAAGGCAGGACAATCAGTACGCTTAAGGCCTTGTAAACTGCCATCAAATAATGACCGGTAAGTAGCAATGACATTAGTCGGCAAGCTGGCTTCATTCACAGCAAAGCCGTGGTTTTGACTACTAATCATCACGCGTCCTGTTGCTATTTCTTGAACAGGATGATTGGCACCATGATGACCGAATTTCATTTTTTCAGTTTTTGCGCCACTGGCTAAAGCCAATAATTGATGTCCCAAACAAATACCAAATACCGGCGTTTTGTTTGCCAATATCGTCTTAATGGCTTCGATGGCATAAGTACAAGGCTCAGGATCACCAGGGCCATTTGATAAAAATACGCCATCAGGCTTCATCGCCAATACCGTTTCAGCGGGTGTAGTGGCAGGAACGACGGTAACGCGACAACCTCGATTAACCAGCAATCTAAGAATATTTCTCTTAATACCAAAGTCGTAAGCAACCACATGTTTGCTCAGATTCTCACCTTGGCTATAACCGTTTTCTAGATCCCAGATATTTTCAGTCCACTCATAGGCCTTCGCAACCGTGACTTCTTTAGCCAAATCCAGGCCTTTCAAACCAGCGAAGCCTGCAATTGCGGCTTTTGCCGTTTCAGTACAAACACTATCACCCGCCATAATACAACCGCGCTGCGCGCCTTTGTCACGTAACAAACGCGTCAGTTTACGTGTATCGATATCGGCAATAGCAACAACGTTATTATCGAGCAAGTATTGTTGCAGGGTTTTTTCACTACGCCAGTTACTTGCCAATAACGGTAAGTCTCTGATAACCAAACCACTGACAAATACACCTGCGGACTCATCATCTTCGCTATTGGTACCGACATTACCTACATGCGGATAAGTTAAGGTCACAATTTGCTTACAGTATGAGGGGTCGCTGAGAATTTCTTGATATCCAGTCATCGCAGTATTAAAAACCACCTCCCCTACAGAACATCCATCCGCACCTATAGAAACACCGTTAAATACTGTCCCATCTTCTAACACCAATAATGCAGACTTAGCCAAACACTTCACCTCAAATAGACAAAACGGGATGAATCTTAAAGTATCACCCCGTTACTAAGAATAAAAACTAGCTCACTATACAAAATTATGCCCAGCGGGTCATTAACAATTTTAGAAACAGATAAGAGCCATCAACGCATCTTATCGACAGAAAAATGTTTTTAAATTTATAAATAAGCGTTTATCTGTATAATTTCGCTTCTTTTAAGTTAATCTGCATAATCATTATCATGACCACAGTAAATTCCGAAAAACTCTCTAGCGCCCGTTTTGCAGAGGCAACCGATGCTTTTGTTGAGGTTTTTACCGCATCTGTCGATTTTGACCAACGCATGGCGCCGCAAGACATACAAGGCTCTATCGCTCATGCCACCATGTTAATGCGCTGCAACATCCTATCTAAACAAGATTGTGAAGCCATCATT
>CAMDNJ010000106.1 GCA_945902915.1 Crenothrix polyspora
ATAAGGCCAGCACAGCCTCGCTATCATTATAAGCTAAGGTAATCGTATCAGCCGCGACGGTAGCGGGTACTCCGGGAGAACTAGGTACGCCAAAGGTTAAGGCACCAGAGCCGGCTTTAACTAATAAGGAATCAGAATGGCCGTGATAACAGCCTTCAAATTTAACAATCTTATCGCGCCCTGTATAACCACGCGCTAGCCGTATGGCGCTCATGGTGGCTTCAGTACCAGAACTGACCATTCTAACCATTTCAATAGCGGGCATAAGCTCACAGACTTTATTGGCCATTAAGGTTTCTATTTCGGTAGGCGCACCAAAACTCAAGCCTTTATCAGCCGCCAGTTTAACCGCTGCGATAACCTCAGGATGAGCATGACCTAAAATCATAGGTCCCCAAGAGCCTACATAATCGATATAGCGTTTTTGGTTATTGTCATAAATATAAGCACCACTGGCATGGTCGATAAAAACAGGTGTGCCACCTACACCGCTAAAAGAACGTACGGGTGAATTAACACCACCAGGAATGACGTTTTTGGCATTGGAAAATAAAACAGTTGCTTCGGTCATATTGGTTTTTTAAGGTTACAATGAGTGACGTAAAGAATAGGGCAACTTTGCTTAGATTGAAAGAGCTCAATGCTTTGATACAAAACTAATAGCATCATTTCTTTACGCTAAGGCGTCATTGCCATTAAGTTTAAGTATTTTCTGTGTTTGGAGTAAAACAGCTTTAGCTGTTTTAAAAAGCAATAGCTTAAGCTTGGCACTCCAAGTTTTATAGTGCTTGAGCTTAACTTAAGAGCAATGCCGCTAAAGCGTAAAAACGAATCAACTTACGGAAGGATATATGAAATCAAGAGATAGACGCCACGGATTGGTTGTAGTAAATACCGGCGAGGGTAAGGGTAAATCTTCCAGCGCTTTTGGTATGGTGTTCCGTGCCGCAGGCTGGGATATGAAAGTCTGTGTGATTCAGTATATTAAAGGCCAATGGCAAACCGGCGAACAAAAAGCAGCGCAGCGTTTTGATAATATTGAATGGCATGCCTTAGGAGATGGTTTTACTTGGGATACGAAAAATCCTGAGCAAGATATTAAAACCAGCCGAGCTATCTGGGAACTAAGTAAGCAGAAAATTTTATCTGAAGAATTTGATGTAGTGTTATTAGATGAAATCAATTATTGCTGTGGTTATCAATGGATTACCGGCCAAGAAATCGCTGACTTTATCCGTGATGAAAAACCACCTTGGTTACATTTGATTATGACCGGTCGTAATGCCGCGCCCGAAGTCATTGCCGTGGCCGATACCGTAACCGATATGACCAAAATAAAACATGCTTATGAGCAGGGCATTATTGCAGAGCAGGGCATTGAGTTTTAATGTAAACATTCAGTTGCACTCGCTTTGCCATTAAAGCAAGTAATCTGTGTGCTTGGAGTAAAACAGCTTCAGCTGTTTTAAAATGCTGAGCTGAAGCTATTGCACGCCAAACTGTACTGATTTCATTTAATTATGTGGCAGTCGAGCAAAGAGTTGACCGTGGGATATATTCAACGGTACATATTAATAGAGCCACTCTGATAAGTACCGTATCAGAAAGTCAAACTTAATCTAATAGGCGTCGTTATGTTCTTTTATACTTTACCTTTATTTTTTACTGAAATTGCTTGGGCAAGTCCTGTTGAGTTGCTGTTGATGGCTGTCGCTATGCTACTCGTTTTATTTCTGAGTGCGCCAGTGCTTGCCGATAGTAGTCAGCATTTATCTTTAAAGAATTATCTATTTTCGGCTTGGACAGGTGGCGTCTGGCTGCATTGGGTGTTCTGGCCTTTTTTTATCCTTTTAAACGTTAGCTTGTATGCCGCTGATACGCTGGCAAAAACGGGCTTGTTGACGGTTTCAAGTTGGGATGATGTCCACTTGATGCTGTTATTGCCTATCATTTGGTGGACTATTGCGGTTTGGCATTGCTCAGAAAACACTACACAGAGCATTTTTGCAGCAGGAGCTAGATTACTAACGCTAGCGGTATTTTTTGAATACGCTTTAAAGTTATTCATACGTATCGATTACCCTCGATTGTTTTTTGTGTGCGAGGAATTACTGCTGGATTATGGTAGTTGTTTTTAAAAGCTAGAGGGCTGACCTATCCTTATGGAGTGGTATTTTTTTATTACCGCAGATGTAAATAGATAATAATCGTTGAGCTGTGTAGATAGTCGTTGAAAAAATAATTTGTTGTTTAAATAGAGGGCACTCAACTGATCATGAAGAAGCTATGCGTAATATTACGACTATATAATTAATTTCTATAATAGCCAGCGATTACCTTCTATATTGGAATATGTCTAGCCCAATAACTATGAAGCCAATGTGGCTATTAAACAACTTATCTCTGTGTCTTAAAAAAACTTGACCACTACACTGGAAAATATACAACGCTGAATAACATTTACCAACTGTATAGTGTGTTAATTAAATAAATTTTAACTAATCTGAATCACATTAATTTCAGCTGTTATCCCTACCGCTCGTGCAGCTTTACAAAAACTTTTATCAAACGTATGCATTAGGGCAGAACCGCACACGGACAGATGTAAAGAATCTGCAAAATCAGCACCCAATTCATAAAAGTCTAATGCTTGAGACACGGCAATAGGTTCTTCAATTTCAGTATTATCTACTTCAAGAAGCGCCCTGAAAAACTTAAGAATATCAGTGCGTTTATTTTTATAAACGGTGCGTAAAACCCATTCGGTTTCTAACAAAACAGTTCGAGAAATAAATACACTATGTTGACTTATCAAATCACGGACAATCGCAGCTTGCGTTGCTTCATCAATGACCACAAGGCGGACTAAAAGGTTGGTATCAAAGGCGATAATTTACTTTGATGCTCAGCGTCTTCCCAATCACTGCCATATTCAACAGGTTTACAAAGTTCTTCAATAGGCACAGAGGTACCATCATACTTAAGCATTCCCATTAAGTCTTCCAATTTACGCCCCGATTTTTTTGGCGTGGCTTTAAGCATTACACCGGCAGATGAAGACACTAAATAGAGTTCTGTACCGGCTTGCCAAGATAACTGCTCCCGTATTTCTTTTGGTATGACGATTTGACCCTTAGTCGATAATTTAATGGTTGCTACAGACATAAATCCCTCGGTAAGACTGTGAGTAAGACGTAATTATCAATTTATTGCGCAGAAAAAGCAACATTCACTTTTAGTTTAGCCGCAGCTAAAAGTTCATCCATTGACCGTTGACTGATGCTGCTTTTAAGACCCGCTGTAATAGCTTCTTGTAAAACCGTTTTTTGTTCGCGGGCTTCTTTGTCTCGACAAATTAAATCTCTGACATAATCACTGCTGCTCGCGTAATTGCCGTCTTGAATCTGCTCTTGCACCCAGTCACGCAAAGGGTCAGGTAATGAAATATTCATTGTTGCCATGATATGACTCCCAGTTAAAAAATTTAAGGTTTAATTTAGCAAATAATGACAAAGATTGTCAGGCAGTTGATGATAAAAAATAACGCTAATTCACAAAAAACCAAAAAAAATAACGGTGGTGACAGACACTCACCCTCAAACCCCATAGCGCAATGTCTTTGATGTCTGAGAGAGGTGCCGATATTCGAGTGGATGCGAAAGTGAATGTCGGATTCAAGACCGCAACCGATGAGATAGGACAGTTTGGATTTGCCGGAACTCGAAGAGCAGTTGCCGGTTTTGATGGTGCGGATGGATGATGATTCGTCAATCGACATTTTCTTTTTTCATGTAAACGCTCAAGTTGTGTGACCATAATCATATAAGATACCGATTTTTCCGCGATGAAGTATTCAGGCCACATCGAGCGATACGGCAAATTGCGAACACATCGACAACAGCAACCGATCCACGCCACGTTTGGGGATGATGATTTCAACATCGTCATCATCAAAGATAAAGAGCATGACCTAGAAAGTTCCATGATCTTCGAGCACCTCACAAGCCGGAGAAAAATCAGGATCGGGGCAACGGCAATCATCGAAGCAATTCGAAAGAATAGGGCAGCCGCTCAGTTCTTCGACGGTACCGACAGCATCATCGGGTTCAACGATGAACACAGTCATGTCCGAGCCCAGTTGCTCAAAGCGTAGCCGAAGTAATGCCAATATGTCAGTATCGGTGATCAAGTTTAATTAAGAGGGTGTTTGTATTTCCAGCATTTAGGAACTCCTAAATTTTGAACAAAAAAAAGCCCGATCACTGTTGAGCGACCGGGCCGGTTAAAAATTCGTATTATTAGTTTAATGCGTCACAATTTGTCGTAATGCCGAATTATAGTATTCCTCAACAACTGGGAAATGGTTCCGGTTTTTAAAACACAACGAGGAAATACAATGTCAAATTTAGCTTTTGAAATAGGTTTTGATCACTATCTGTTTAAATTACCTTTAGATATAACAAGATTTTCTGATGAGCATCGTCAACAAATCCGCTATGGGTATGAAGCCGCGAAACAACAATGCGTCAGTCAAAGATCGCCGGATATATATGAAAGCAAAATAATCAGCCTACGTGACAGAGCGTTAATCAAAGGCTTTGAAATGACCTTGACGCCTGAAGACTTAAGAAAAAAACTAAATAAAACCGGCAGTCGCTGCCCCATTACTGGTGAAACATTCACCTTTGCAAGACAAGATCCAACCGATTGGTCTGTGGATAGAGTCGATAATAATCTGGGTTATACACTCAGCAATATTGAGATAGTCTCAGTCATTGCGAATCAGGCAAAAGATGATTTAGATTTGGCGGGCATAATTAAAAAAGCCATGGGCAAACAAGATCTCGATAGCGGATTAACAGATGATGAATGGTTCAGAATGGCGCGATTCTATTATCAAAAAATGAAAATGGTAAAACCCTTAAGCATTTGCAAAATACTCACCGACAAACAAGCCTTTTATGATCATATTGTCTTAATGCAATTGTTTAAAAATGACAAGAAACCCAGTAAAGCCTTCTTGTTGCTGTTACAAAAATATTGCTCTAAAGAGGTGGTAAATAAAGCCAGTAAATTAACCCAAAAACGCATATACCATCGTGCAGATATAAATCTGGACGTGTTATACAGCAGCCCAAAACTCTATGCCTGGGTGAAAGGCTTCATAAAATCCATAAACGCGCACAGCACTGAGTTTGATCCTTTATTATTGGATTGTTTATTTGCTTAAGAATTTTGTCAAACAGCTTGTAAGAATGACCAGCTAATCGGTAAAAACAAACAATAACGATCGCTAATGATAGGTGCTGTTTTATATCATCGCTAACACAGATAGCACCTAGAAATCGATCATGCCTGAAATAAGACAATCATGAATTTGTCTTGCAACTTTATCAAAATTCGCAGTTACTTCGCCTGTTTTTTCATCACAATAAAGTGCACGATTCACTTCAACCATCACTGATGAAACTCTAGAGTCGATTTGATAAAAAGGCATAGGTACTAAAAAACCTGCAAAAGGTGTATTAAGTGCTGTGCTATAACCAGCAATTTCAAACTGATTTACAAGCGCTTTTTTGACACCCACAGCTCTTGTCGCCATAGGTTCCATTATGTTGTCTAAAAAACGCTCGACATCAACAACTAGCCGACTGACAGGTGATCTGATGATTTGCTGCTCAGGAACGCCGTGAGTGAACAAATTAAGTGTATGGTGATCTGTCATCTTTATTATTTCCTGCATGAGAGCAGCATCATCAAGTGCAAATTGATGCCTAACTTCAGCAGGAATTACTTTGGAGTCATGAGGCACATGAAAAATAACCCGCTCCGGAAATGGTAGCATTATCGTAATAAGACCAACTGAGGCACACAATCTGAATCACACCAGATGATGGCATTTTGTTCATACTTTTTGCCCAGCTCACAAGATTCTTCAATTGATAAACCTAAAACCAAATAACTCGCTTCTCCAGGCCAATCAACGGTGGGATGTTTGCCTTCAGCTGGATAATATTTCAGGGCTTTATCTTCAAGCTCAGTAGCCAAGTCTATATTCCTCTTTAAATTAACGGACTCATTTAATGCTTGGCCGTAAGGATTATGAGCAGTAATGAAAAGACACGTCTGGATTTTATGTGCTTTATACAGATTGATCAGCACAGGACAATATTCGCCTACGCGTAATATGAAAACTTGCTCAGCATAAACTATAAAGTTAGTTTCCGAATATGCCGATAGGGTTTCAGCGGGAATAACTGATGCAATAGCCATTGAGGTTAATTATTGATCATTATCTTCGGCTTCTAATTTCAATTGTTCCTTATTTATTTCATTAGATTCTTCTATCGCATTAATTAGTCTTTCATTTTGAGTATATTCTGGACTGTAATAACTTGGCTGCTTTAATACTTCCAGCAGGGTGGCTGTTGGTAAGCAGCCTAGACCATAACAACCCTCGCTGGTGTTATAGCCATTATAATTACTATAACCATTAACAATAACGGGTGTACCTGCATAAACCATTATGGGTAACAATAATAGTAGCGTTAAAAAAGTTTTCATTTCCTACTCCTGGCTAGAAAGAAATTAATCGCTGATTTAGAGCGATATATTGTCGTGACATTGATTGTCTGCTAGTCTTACGACAAATTGTGACCTATTCAATCAACTGAAAGTTTCTCATAAGGAACATACCATGTCTGATCCACTATTACGTCAATGGGAAATGCTTAAGCTGATTCCTCGTGAGCGCAAAACTACAGTTACAGAATTAAAAGATAAGCTTGAAGGCTTAGGTTATTCGGTGACTCGCAGAACCTTAGAGCGTGATTTAGATAGGCTATCTATTCCCTTTGCTATAGAAGCAGATACACGTAGCAAACCCTATGGTTGGCGTTATGCCCTGAATATGCATCCGGCCAACATTCCCGGACTAACCTCTAGTGAAGCCTTAACGCTGGTGTTGCTAGAAACCTATTTAAAAACTCTTTTACCCGTTGCCATTGCCGATAATTTGGCCGGGCATTTTGCCGCTGCTAAACATGCTTTCTCAGTGGAGCATAGTGATTCAAAATTACAAAATTGGTTAAAAAAGGTCAAAGTATTGTCGCCTGGGCAACAGTTATTAGCGCCGACTATAGATACCATTATTCAACGAACCATCTATAACGCCTTAATGCAAGGCTACCAAGTCGAGATGGATTACCTTGCAACAGGTAATGCAGTAGCCAAGCATTATGGCAGCGTGCATATACAAGGCTTGGTGCAATATGGCACGGTCATCTATTTGGTGGTGACCATTAATGAGTACCAAGATATACGCTTGTTAGTGCTGCATCGTATTCAAAAAGTCAGCCTTAAAGATGAGTTATTATGCCCCTTAGAGCATTTTGATTTGCAAGCCTATATAGATCAAGGTGGCTTTGGCTTTGGTGGTATTGCTAATCCTATAGAATTTGTCGCGATCTTTAAAAATGGCTCAGGTCATCATTTAATTGAAACACCGTTAGCTAAAGACCAGCAAATTAGGCCTATTGATCCACAAACCCTCGAAATCAAAGCCGACCTGTTAGATACACCACAACTCATACGATGGTTGAGTAGTTTTGGTCCTGATATAGAAATACTTGCGCCTGAGAGTTTACGAGAAACTATGGCAGAGCGCCATCGTTTAGCGGCTCTGCAATATATAAAGTAAGTTCCTTGTTAAAGATAATTAAAAAATTTGTTAATGAATTACAATTGAATACGACACAATTCGTCGCAAAGTAGCTTTATGCTAAACACCGTTAAGAGATTAATGCCCAAATGACAGCTTACTAGACAGTTATCGGTCTAAATGAGTCAGTCATCTTTAGGCATTAAGCCACGATGTTATTTATATTAAAGGTACGCTCATGAACCACACAGTTTCCTCAAGTAAATTTTATGCTTATCTATCCAGATTACGTTGGATTAAGCGCTGGGGCTTAATGCGCAATGCAGAACCTGAAAACGTCATGGAACATAGTTGGGAAGTAGCCGTTATCGCTCATGCTCTAGCGTTAATACGCAATCAGTTCTTTATGGGGCAGGTCGATGCTAATGCTATTGCCACCGCCGCTTTATTTCATGATGCCAGTGAAGTCTTAACCGGCGACCTACCCACACCCATCAAATACTTCTCAAGTTCTTTAACGACTGCTTACCGACAAATAGAAGCTATAGCCTGTGAGGAGTTGATCGACTTATTGCCCGATCCTTTACAAGCCGCTTATCAAGTACTATTAAGTGATGGGCAACAACCCGAAAGCCATCACCAAATCATTAAAGCCGCCGATACCTTATCAGCGTACTTGAAATGTTTGTCAGAATTACGTGCAGGCAATCTTGAGTTCAGCATCACCGCC
>CAMDNJ010000107.1 GCA_945902915.1 Crenothrix polyspora
AATCCAACTGACTGCATAACCTAAACCGATAGAATCTTTTTGTCGTCCCCAGCGCGTGCCTTTCATAATCGCGCCAACAGATAGAGATCGATCAGCCGAGGTATAAGAATAAACTTCGGTTTTACCGTCAGAATACATACCTCTAAAAAAAGTACCTATATCTTCGGTAATACTCTGTTCTATATTGATACCAATGCCCATTTTGATATTGGCTTTTCTTGCCCAACAAAGATCAGGTGCATTAGCATTGGGGTTCTCATAATTATAGCTCGTACAAGTCGTTGCATTTTTGCCGGTTGGGTCAGCTTGAAAGGCTGAGATGGCATCGTTAAAATTTCCAGATCTTACTTGGTTTCTATAACCTAAAATCTTTACTGCACCCGTTAAGCCATATAGCTCATGCTTATGTTCAAGTTCTATTTGATCACCGTAGTTATTCCATAAATTAAGATTCCTAGACATTTCATTCGGATCATAGGGGCCAGCAATTCGTGCAAAGCGAAAAGTCCAGTTATCAAAATATAACTCACCGGCAAAACCTGTGGTATAGCCACGGGAATCGGCACCAAAATCATAGGCGGCATGAGTCATAAAGGCCATGTTAGAGAATTGCCTGCGTAAATCCCCTGCATAGCTATTCTTATCAAAGATATCAAGGATACTAAAAGACCCTGCAGTAAAGACAAAACGGCGACTAGTGGCTGTTCCTGCTAATTGCATAGGGCCAGAATTTACTGCGCTTTCAGTACCGCCCAAGGAGAAAGTTTGTCGGTAAATGGCTCTTGAGGTATACCAGCTAGCGCTTTGTGTACCATTTTTTTGCAATTCGAAGTTTGGAATGCTGCCGCCTAGGCCCTTGAGTTCTGAAAAAGCTAGTAAAGAAACCATCTCTGGGGCATAGTAAAACTCAGCGCCCTTCCAGGCTTTAACACCGGTGTAAAAGGTAACTGTTGCCGTAAAGCCTAGTTCTGCATTCGGTGATAATGAGTTGGGCGTGTTATTTAAATTGGTATAAGCCGCAGGGAATGAGGGATGATAATTGCTGATATAAGTCCCTTGTGTATAGAGATTCCAGCGTTCATCTTCAATATTATGCCAATCACGCTTCGCCAAGGCGCCCATCAACGAGAAATCGTCATCATTGTTTAAATTGGGATAATTTTCAGCCTGTGCCGTTAGCGATAAGCTGGTGAAAGCCAATAGCAGGATCTTAAAATAAGGCTGCCAGTTAAATAGACTGGGTTGTTTATGTGCTGAAAATACTTCATGGCAATAGGGTGGGCGTCCAGCAGGGTACTTCATAGGCGTGTCGCGGGTGGAGATTAATAAATTGCATGCTTTATAACACAGCGCTATGACAAGCGAGTGACGAATTTTGTTTGCTACAGACAAGTAAGTGCCGAAATTTGCAAACTTACGGCGATGAGAAAACGTTAATCAGCATGGAAAAAATTTATTGAGGTGAAAAAAACGATAATCAGCATGGAAAAAATTTATTAAGCTTGAAAAAACGATAATCAGCGTGGAAAAAATTTATTGAGCTTGAAAAAACGATAATCGGCGCGGAAAAAATTTATTGAGCTTGAAAAAATGATAATCAGCGTAGAAAAAAATAGTTGAGTTGAAATCAACGTAAAGCGAGCTAGTAAATAAGAGCTTACACTGAAATATGACCAAGTCTAGCTGCCAGAGCTTTCTTAGGCTGTCACACAACCTTAAAACAACGTTCATGAAATTGTCACAGTACAGCTTTAATCTTTACTATCAAATAGCTGTAAAAGGGCCGTAGAAAACGCTAGTTATAAAGAGCTAATCACTGTCATTGCAGCACCCTGATTAGTCTAGGAGTAAGCTGTGAAATTATTCGCGTCCATCCATAAATATGATGTTTTTATCTTTACTTGGGTCTTTAGTCGCCGTGTGCACAGCGCTTTAATAGAGTTTTGTCGCGCACTATCAAAAACCGGTGACGGTCTGTTTTACGTTTTCATTGCCGTTCTTTTATATGCCTATGAAGGCGCTAGTAGTGCTTGCTTACGTGCTATTTTATTAGCCTTTCTAATAGAAAGGCCGATGTATTGGATACTTAAAAAAGGTTTAAAGCGTAATCGTCCTCAGGCTGCCTTAGAAAACTTCCATAGTATTATTATCCCCTCTGATCAATTCAGCTTTCCTTCTGGCCACACCTCGGCTGCCTTTATGATGGCCACTTTACTGAGTTATTATTTTCCGCTGTTAATTTTGCCGCTTTATGCTTGGGCATTTTGCGTGGGTTGCTCGCGGGTGGTATTAGGTGTACATTTCCCTACGGATATTTTGGCAGGTTCTTTGTTAGGCATCAGCATTGCAATTTTTAGTTTAGGGAAAATATGAAGGTTTTTTATGGCGTACAAGGTACCGGTAACGGTCACATTACTCGCGCCAGAGTCATGGCTAAAGAACTTTATGCTGCAGGGATTGAGGTAGACTTCCAATTTACAGGTAGGCCTGCCGAGCAATATTTTGAGATGGAAATTTTTAAAGAATATCAAGTGCGTACCGGCTTAACGTTTAATACGCACAAAGGTCAGGTTAGTTATTTAAAAACCGCTATACAAGCTAAGCCGCTTAGCTTAATGAATGATATTAACTCTTTAGATTTAAGCGGCTATGATTTAGTCATCAGTGATTTTGAACCCGTTACTTCCTGGGCTGGTAGAAAACAAAAAAGGACCGTGTTAGGTATCGGTCATCAGTATGCCTTTAATCATGATATTCCTAGAGCCGGTTCCGACCTCATTGCTAATAAAGTCATGAAATATTTTGCGCCTGCTCATACTGGCGTGGGTTTACATTGGCATCACTTTGGTCAACCCATCTTGCCGCCTGTTATTGAAACGCCTGAAACGCCTAAAAGCATCATTAAAAATAAAATTATTGTTTATTTGCCTTTTGAAGATCAACATGAAGTTGTAGCGTTATTAGCCCCTTATACTGATTTTAGTTTTCATGTTTATGCGCCTGTAGTGGTCGAATCTGCTTTTGCGCATATCGTGGTCAACCCCCTTTCTCGAGACGCCTTTCAAAAAGATTTATATAATAGCGCGGGCATTATCAGCAATGCCGGTTTTGAGTTGGCTAGTGAAGCCTTACAGCTAGGCAAAAAGATTCTTGCTAAACCGTTACATGCACAAATGGAACAAATCTCAAATGCTGCCGCCCTAAAACAATTGGGCTATGGCCACACCATGAATGATCTGGATGCCTCGGTCATTAAACATTGGCTACAGGATGATAAGGCTATACACATCAGTTATCCGAATATTGCCAAAGTCTTGGTGCAATGGATAGTAGACGGCATGCCTAAAATGGATGCCGATTTCATTGAAGACATTTGGAATACCGTTAACGTCGAGCATATTAGACTTTAATGAGTCATTGTTAAATAGTGGTTTTAAAATTCCATACCTAGATATACACGGTTGCTAAAAAGTTGATTCAGTGATCTAGCTTTAAGCCTACTTTCAGAAATGCAACTAGCCAAGGGTAGTTGCTAATCGATCATGAGTTTCTAAGTCTTGGTTAGTGTAGAATAGGAGCCTTCACCTAGGGGTGCATAAAATGGAGGGAATACCTCTGCAATGAAAACTTAGCAATAGCGCTGGCTTAATAATATTCAGTTTTTTGGGTGTTCCCCAAAGTTCAGTGTGTTGGCAGCAAGTTCGACTATAGCTGTTATGACTGTTTAATATGGCCACTATTAAGTTTCCTGAACTACAACAATTAGAAGGCATCATCGAGCAACTAGGTGACCGCGCCCATACTGAAATCATCGAAAATATCTCCTATAAAGGCCAAGAATTCCCTATACATTGCATTACCTTAGGTTCTGATCGACCCGATGTGCCCGTTTTAGCTTTTTTTGGCGGCGTACATGGCTTAGAAAAAATTGGTTCTCAAGTCATTTTGTCTTTTTTAGAAACCCTCAGTCACTTGCTCGACTGGGATCAGGAGTTCTTAGCTAGACTTGAAAAATCTCGCTTGGTTTTTATCCCCATCGTTAATCCAGTGGGCGTGTGCATGGGCACCCGTTGCAATGGTAACGGTGTTGATCTGATGCGTAATGCGCCAATAGAAGGTGTAGGCGTGAATCGAATCTTTAGTGGCCAGCTTATTTCGCCTCATTTGCCTTGGTATAGAGGTGATCCACTGAATATGGAAAAAGAAGCTCTAGCCGTATGTCGCATCGTTGAACAAAAGCTCTTTAAGGCGCCTTTGTCTATCGCTTTTGATATACATTCAGGTTTTGGACTCAATGATCGTTTATGGTTTCCCTATGCCTCCTCGAATACCCCGTTTGCCTTTCTTGCAGAACTTTATGCTTTAAAAGCACAACTTGATCGTTGTTATCAAAATCACATTTATAAAATAGAACCCACTTCTCGAGAATATATGATCAATGGAGATTTGTGGGATTATTTATTTGATGAATTTAAGTCACAAGACCACGATGGGCGTGTGTTTTTACCGCTGACCCTAGAAATGGGCTCATGGCTGTGGCTACGTAAAAGCCCTCTACATTTATTTTCACGCTATGGCTTATTTCACCCGATGTTACCCCATCGTCAGCAACGCATATTTAGGCGTCACTTCGCTTTATTTGATTTCTTACACCGTAGTCTTTTGTATCCTGAAAAATGGTCGCCACTAACACCAGAACAAAAGCAGGACTATTACCAAAAAGCCTTAAAACTCTGGTATGCCTAATTCATCAGGGCCACATTGGTTATTGCTCAGAGGTCTGGCTAGAGAATCTAGGCATTGGGGAGATTTTATTCCACAACTGCAAGCGACGTTTCCAGATGCGCAAATAACCCTATTAGATTTGCCGGGTACGGGCCGCTATTATCAAGAAATCAGCCCTAATACTATTGCAGCAATTACTCATCAAGTTCGCGCTCATGCCCTAGCTCAGGGTTGTTTGCAACAACCCGTCAATCTACTAGCATTATCGTTAGGCGCCATGGTGGCTTGGGAATGGATGCAATGCTACCCCGAAGATATTGCTACTTCGACACTCATGAACACTAGTTTTGCCAGTTTAAGTCCTTTTTATCAGCGACTGCGTTGGCAAAGTTATCATCGCTTTATTAGCTTGGTGCTTACAGGTCATGTAAAGCAACGAGAAGAGAAAATATTACAGTTAACCAGTAATAATTATCCTGCTAATAGCTCCGTCATATTAGATTGGGAAAAAATTCAGTCTGAACAGCCTATTAGCTTTAAAAATAGTCTTCAGCAAATTCGCGCCGCCGCCAGCTATAAACCTAGCGATACAAAACCACCTTGCCCCGTTTTATTGTTAAATAGCACACAAGATCGGTTGGTCTCGCCACGTTGTTCAAAAGCAATACAGCAACAGTGGCAATTAGAATTGCGCAGTCATCCTAGTGCAGGACATGATTTGACCTTAGATGCCGGTGATTGGGTGGCTATGCAATTGAAGGATTGGCTTAGAAAATTATAAACGAGAGAGGATTAAAAGCACCGATATTTATAAAAAACTTTATTTATTTTTGTATAATCAATAAATTCAAACCACACAATACGTAAGCGAAACCTGTCAAAGGAGCGTAAGCATTCGTAGAGTTAAAGCACTGGAACTGAAAGGTTGCAGTAATAAGGAATCATTCAGTGCTGTTGGATGAATCGTCACAAATAGGATTATTAATGGACTTTATCAACGACGAAAACCTAAAGACCTATTGGCATTTAATGGTTTTAGGCTCCATCATTTCTGGTTTAATTTTATATTTTATCTTCAAGTTTTTGGTTCCTTCATATAGATTAAAAAGGAACCTAAGCCAAGCTATAGATGCTATTAAAAGACTAAAAATTTCTACAGAAAAAGGTCAAGCAATCAACATCGATCTCATCGGCAATGAGATTATGCTTGCTCAAAAACTTGGCCATTGTTGGTCTGAATTTGCCGAAACCTTGCATCCGCAAACCACTGCTGATGACATGGGGCAAGAGCGCGTGGTTCGCTGGCGCTCCACAGTTCCCGCTGAAGTGTTTTTTAATGTTGAAACGCTGATTGCTGTTGAACTCAGGACAGAATACTTTAAGCATCAACCGGGTATTCTGACCGGCATAGGCATTATCGGTACTTTTGCCGGATTATTGCGAGGCCTTTCTACCTTTTCAGTCAGTAGTGACCCAGAAAAGGTACGTATTAGCTTAGATAATTTAATTCATGGCGTAGTTGAAGCATTTTCAGTATCTGCAATCGCCATAATTTTAGCCATGATTACGACTTTCATGGAAAAAATTATTATTACAGGCCGGATAAAACAACTTGAAGATCTATGTCAGTTACTGGATAGTCTATTCGAAGGTGGTGCAGGTGAAGAATATTTGGCAAGATTAGTCAAATCTGGCGAAAGTAGTGCCACACAAACTGCTCAACTCAAAGATGCTTTGGTTTCTGATCTGAAGGAAATGTTGGCGGAAATGACTCGTCAGCAAACCGAAGCCATTGCCGCCAGCTTTAGAGAAAGCTCAAGTGCACAGATAGCAACGACTGAACAAAGCGGTGATCGCATTGCTCAAGCTATTTCAGATAGTTTGAGCGAACCGCTGCAAAGAATAGCCGCAGCCGTAAATACCACGACCGACACCAATGGCCAGGTGGTTACCCGCGCCTTAAATGAGGCCTTGGTCACTTTTTCGCATAAAATGGAAGATATGTTCGGCGGACAAATGGGCAATATTAACCAGTTGTTACAACAGACTACCACCGCTATGCAGTCTACAGTTGCCCGTTTTGATCAATTGTCTGACAATTTAAGCGATGCCGGTAAAAATGCGGCTGATGTAATGAGTGAGCGTTTAAGTACGGCTCTTGAATCTATGGAAGCGAGGCAGCTTACGCTTAATAATACGATGACCGAGTTTGTGAGTCAGTTACGCGATACGGTGCAATCTTCGCAATCGGAAACCAATAGTCAGCTACAGAAAACGTTAGTCTTAATTGGCGACCGAGTTGCCGCCATGACAGATCAGCTTCAAAAACAAGCTCAAGCAGCAGCCGATACCCACGAAAATCAGCAAACTCATTTGCAACAAAATGCCTCGACATTAGCGCAGGAGTTGGCCGCTCAAGTTCAAACCAGTATGTCATCCATGCAGCAACAACTAGCCAGTATGATTGAGGTGATTAAAGAACAGTCCGCTCAAGCGTCACTATCTAATACTGAGCAGCAAAAAACGCTTACCCAACATACTCAAGCTACGGTTGAAGGAATGTCAGGTAGAATTGAAACCAGTATGGCAACAATCAATGAGCAGGCTCAATCTAGCCAATCATCCATGCAACAGCAACTGACTATCATGCTTGACGTGATGAAAGAGCAGTCAGCTCAAACGTCAGCCTCTAATGCTGAACAGCAGAAAAATCTTTCTCTCCATACGCAACATACGGTTGATTCACTAACGGACAGGATTGAAAGCAGCATGGCAACAATTGATGAGCAGGCCAAAGCATCCCAATCTACTGTGCAACATCAACTTCAGGTGATGGTCGATGCTCTTAAAGATAATGCTGTACAAACGGCATCAACACAGGATGAACAGCAACGCCGGTTTTTGAACAACACCGAGTCGACCCTAGCCTCAATCAGTGAAAAAGTCGAAAAGACAGTCACTAATTTAAATAAAACGGTAACTGACTTCGTGAATCTGATGACCAAACAGGCACAGCAATCTACTCAGTCCCACCAAACCACCCAGCAACAGCTGGCCGAACAAGCCAACCGACTGGTTGAGCAGTTAAGCCAGCAAGTGCAAGCCATGACCACACAAACCAACAATGCCGTAGCGTCCATGCAAGCTTCCGTAACGTCTATGCGCGATGTCACCAAAGATAATACTCAACGCATGGAAAACAGCGCAGGGACATTATCACTGGCTGCCGACAACTTTTCTAAAGCGGGAAATAGCGTAGCAGGTGTTATCCAACAGACCAGTACGGTAACCGATAAAATGGCGACCACTTCGGTTGCGCTGAACGTGGCAGCAACTACCGTACAAACTGCACTCGCTGATTACAGCAGTGCTGGTAAAGCTATGTCGCAAATGGTGGAAGAATTAAAAGCCACTGTCGAAATCGCTAAAAAAGACGCTAGCGTTTCGCAGTCCTTGGTCAATCAGATCAAACAATCCGCCGAACACCTGTTGCAAGCGCAATCTTCGGTTGATGGTATTTTTAAAGAAATCTGTGACGAATTGGGCAATGCCCATGAGGTTTTTGCCGATAATGTGGTGAAGGGACTGAAATCAAGTAATACAGCCTATCAAAAAGAACTTAAGGATGCCGTGGATTATTTAAA
>CAMDNJ010000108.1 GCA_945902915.1 Crenothrix polyspora
GAATCACTTAAGTGTTTTTTTTGATGATACCTTAGTTGGACGGTTGGCAGAAGCTGAGGGCGGCGGTCTGTACTTCACTTACACGCATGATTGGTTACTGTTTGAGTTTGCTACGCCATTATCACCAGATATCCCACTTTCTGATCAGACATTTCATGGCGAAGCCGTCATGTCTTTTTTTGAAAACTTATTGCCGGAAGGCGATGTTCTTGAATTCATAAGCAAAGCTGCGCAGATATCAGCTACTAATGTCTTTGGTTTGCTTGAGCGTTTTGGTGGTGATACGGCGGGCGCCTTTTCGCTACTTCCAGAAGGCATGTTGCCATCCGATAAGCCGCATTATTTGCTGGTGACAGCACAGGACATAAAACAATGGTAGAGGCATTCCCCTGGATATTATCGGAGAGCAAGCGCGCATGTCGTTGGCTGGCGCTCAAGATAAAATAACCGTATTTATCGATTCAAAAGGCGCTATGTCATTGCCTCTTGGAGCAGCGCCTTCTAGCCATATTATTAAGCCTTCAATCAGTCATCGGCATGATCTTGCCCATACCGCTATTAACGAGGCTATGATTATGATGCTAGCCAAGCAGGTTGGGCTGGATGTCGCAGAAGTGCGCTACGCTCCGGAGTTGAGCGCGGTCGTTGTTACTCGCTATGATCGAATTACTGATGGCAATAATCAATTACGCAGCTTGCATCAGAATGATATTTGCCAACTATTAAGCATTGCATCTGGGAAAAAATATGAGTCTGAGGGTGGTCCTTCGTTACCGCTTTGTTTTAAAGCCCTACTAGAGCGTAGCGCAAGACCTGCCGTAGACAAAAAACGTTTAATTGAATGGCTGGTATTTAATGTATTGGTTGGCAACATGGATAGCCATGCAAAAAACTTATCCCTCATGACCCATGGTGGCAGAACAAGACTTACTCCTTTTTACGATATGCTTTGTACGGCAGTGTATCCAAGTCTGAGCCAAAAGTTTGCCTTTAAAATCGGCGGTGAAAATAGACCTAAATGGATAATGCTTCGGCATTGGGAACGCTTTGCCTCAGAAACTGACACAAAACCACAACTGGTTAAAAATGTGCTGGCAGACATCATTATGAAAATCGAATTAGCTTTGCCTGTGGTCATGGAGACACTTGGATTAAATGTAGAGATGTCTGATGAATTGCTTATGATGGATAATATTGAGAAATTAATCGTTCTGTCTTTAACGGATATGAAGGATAAACTGAAGATTAAAGCATAGCCATTTATAAAGTACTGTCATACCTTCTGATAGGCATTCCCACAATACATCGTCAAGGTGCGCTGGATTGTGCATTCTGCGCATGTCAATTATGGGTAATGTGAAGCGTAATTGCCGAGACGGTGTTAGGCCGCATGTGGTATTTTAGCGGGTTTAATGTTGGGGCGCGGTTTTTGTCTGGCTTGCCAAAGGTCATATTCAGCCTGCATACGTACCCAGCTTTCGGCGGTGGGGCCATTCATCCATGCTTCAAGCCGAAGCGCCATATCGGCACTGATAGCCGCTCGGCCATTAATAACACGGGACAGGGCAACACGCGACACACCTAGTTGCGCGGCGGCTTCAGTAACGCCAATACCCAGTTCAGGTAAAACGTCTTCCTTTAAAATACTGCCCGGATGGGGAGGGTTAAACATAGTCATAATGAACACCTATTTGTGATAGTCTTGATAATCTACCAAGATTGCATCTTCGCCTTCAAAAGCGAATGTGAGTCGCCAATTGCCACTTATCTTTACTGTCCAATGTTCGGCAAGTTCACCTTTTAGTTGATGCAGTTTCCAGCCCGCAACATTCATTTCAAGTGGTGCTTTGGCTGCATTAAGTAGCATCAATTGTCTTGCCAGTTTCGCCTCGTGTTCCGCTGTAATACCAGCTTTTGAACCAGTTTCAAAAAATTGTTGGAGGCCTTTGTGGCGAAAGTTCTTAATCATAATTAATTGTATCTCGACGCTTTACGCTACACAAGTATTTTAGTTAACAATCGGTAATCCTTGCACACTAGTCACTGGTATAAACTCTGTTCTAATATCCATGCTTCAATCTTGACGAACCACATCAGCAACAAGTCAAGCGGGCGGCCGATATAGTGTTGCTCACGCACATCTTGCGGAAAACTACCTTGTATTTCTGCGGAAATTCTTGCTGGCATTTCTATCCACTCACGCAAACTAGCAAAACTACGACGCACCATAGAAAAATCTGAGCTGTCAAACAGCGCGGAAAAATGGTCAGGGAATTTGGAAGCCGATTCAAGAATTGTTCCATCGGGTAAAGTGCCCTACAAAACAAACTCACTGTTAAAGAACGCGAATGTTATTGAGTCATGACTATAACGACCTTTAGTGTATGGTTTGTATATTTGCTGGAATGCCTAAATGGTAAATTTACACAAGCATTACTACTTTAGCGAGTCTGCGCAGAATCATATGTTTAATCAAAAGAATGTACTTGACAAAGTATACCGATATTATCAATATTATGTCTTTATCATAAACTATATAAAGTAGGTACATATGGATCCCATACGCAATCCATTTGCTCCCGGGGCCGGTAGCCCTCCACCGGAATTGGCTGGTCGTGATAGTGTTCGTCAAAAAATGCAACTTTGTCTTGGTCGCCTACGTATTGGTCGCCCGGCAAAAAGCGTTATGCTAATTGGCTTACGTGGCGTTGGTAAAACAGTGCTTCTCGATAAGATGATGAGAGATGCAAAGGCGGATGGCATTATCACTATTCGTATTGAAGCGCCAGAAGGACGATCGTTACCAGCATTGTTAGCGCCTCAATTACGCTTAGCATTACTTAGATTGAATCGCATTGCGAAGGCAGCCGATCATGCTGTCCGAGGTTTAAGGGCTTTGGCAGGGTTTGCCAGTAAATTAAAAGTGACATTTAATGACATAGAAGTTGGTTTTGATTACGAGCCAGAACCAGGACTTGCCGATAATGGTGATCTTGAAGGTGACCTAACTATGCTATTAGAGCAAGTAGGCTTAGCGGCACAAGCCGCTGAAACAGTTGTTGCTATCTATATTGATGAATTACAGTACGTAGAAGAAGCGCAGTTGGCAGCGCTCATTTCAGCTTTACATCGATGCTCACAGGCTCAATTACCACTGACGGTTATTGGTGCTGGACTGCCGCAACTAAGGGGCAAAATGGGTGATGCTAAATCTTATTCTGAGCGTTTATTTGATTTTCCTGAAATCGGCCCTTTAAATTCAGAAGAATCATCAGCAGCGATCATTAAACCTATTTTGAGTGAAGGAGCTGGTATTGACGCAAATGCGGTAGAGCTCATCATTTCAGAAACAAAAGGTTATCCTTATTTTCTTCAAGAATGGGGTAAACATGCTTGGGATATAGCATCACAGAGCCCCATTACTGTTAATGACATCGAATGCGCATCTAAGGAGGCGATTGCAACCTTAGACGAGAGTTTCTTTCGTGTGCGCTTTGACCGTCTTACCTCTAAGGAAAAACAATATTTACGTGCGATGGCAGAATTGGGCCCTGGGCCGCACCGATCAGGTGATATTGCCGGCGAATTAATCCGTGAAACGTCATCATTAGGGCCTATACGAAGTAGTCTAATTGTAAAAGGTATGATTTGGAGCCCAACTCATGGTGATACCGCTTTTACAGTGCCATTGTTTGATGAGTTTATGAAAAGAATTGTGCCGGATAAGGACTGGTAGAGGTTGCGATTTAAGCTAAATATATCCATGACTATCATTCGTCATGCCTTTAAAAATATAGTGGAATATAAAAGGGTTGTTTTTCAGGAAAAGTTAGGGATAAATGTGAAGCGAAGTGTCGGTGCTGTTTATTTGTTTTTACGCTGTTTTACAGGGGTTAATGCGTGTAGTAAATTTGTCGCTACAGCTTAATTATATCAGCATAGCGTTCAGTAAATTTGTAGTAGATTACAGTTTGGCGAGTTCTGTAAGTGATTGATTTTTAATTTATAAAATTATGAATGTTGTTCTCTTAATCCATAGGTCCGGGGTTCGAACCCCCGACACCCCACCAATAAAATAAAGGTCTTACGTGAAAACGAAGGCTTTTTTGTTGTCTAATTTTGTTCATCATCTAAAATGTAACTGGTTTGTAACCGCATTTTCTCAATGCTAGGTGCAAATCGTAAATATTTAGCTGCTGTAAAACACTTGCAACATTTGACAATATTTATGCCACAAAAAAGGCCAGTATTACCCAGCCTAAACCACCATTAAAATAATTTCATCCGAGTCACATAACGGAAGTTGTTATTTATAAACCATAAATTTAAAACGATTTAATACTTTTAGAGATTTATTTTAGTTTTTTGACGAGTATTTGCTTAAATTTCTCTAATAATTTCCTGAACATGTTAATAAAATGACTTTTATAAAATGTCATATCTAAAATGTTTAAGTAAGTCTAGCAGTTAGTTTTTAAAGCTAAAAGCATTAGAGGGCTAAGATTTTTTCTGAGTTCCGACCAGCATATGAGCCATTTTATTTGCTTTGGTTATTAAGTAGGCGGCATTATCATCATTAGCGATAACTTCTACAGGAATACGTCCTTCGACCTTAATGCCTAATTTTTTAAGGTCGTCTATTTTCTTAGGATTATTGGTTAATAATTTAATGGATTTAACCTGTAGGCTTTCTAAGATTAATGCTGCAATACTGTATTCTCTTTCATCAGCAAGATAACCTAGATGGATATTGGCATCGACGGTATCCATGCCTTGGTCTTGTAAATTATAGGCTTGAAGTTTTTTTAATAAACCTATGCCCCGACCTTCTTGGCGAAGATAAATCAACACACCAGCACCTGCATCATTAATGAGTTGCATGGCCATGGCGAGTTGTTCACCACAATCACAACGTCTAGAGCTAAAAACGTCACCGGTAAAACATTCTGAATGTATGCGTACAGGCAGGTGTTCTTGATGTGAGACATCCCCTTTAACCAAGGCAATATGTTCTTTGTTATCAAGGGTATTACTGAAATAATGTAATATAAATTCACCATGTTTTGTAGGCAGTGGTGTCTGTACTAAATCGTTTACTTGTGCTTTCACTTCTTTACTAATCCAATTGATGGGTTAACACTCATAAGGAGATGTTGGGTAAGGCTTGGTATTCATCCTGATATACTTAAGTGGACGTTTTGGTCTATTTTACATGACAGAAAATAATAATGTTGATGAAGCTTGAATTTACAAGGTAATATTCTTGAACTCAATTCTTTTAAAGCTCTTTATGAAATCAGATAATCTGGCTATTAAACAACGATATAATCGAATCGCCCCTTTTTTCGATGGTTTGCAAGCTATTATGGAAGGTTTTTTTTATACGCGTTGGCGTAAGAAATTATGGGCTAAGGTCGATGGTACTCATGTTTTGGAAGTAGGTGTTGGTACCGGTAAAAACTTTGATTATTATCCTGTAGCTGCTCAAATTACCGCCATTGATTTTAGTCCAGCAATGCTAAAACAAGCAGAATATAAAAAAACAAGAAAGGCAGTTATCGTTACGCTTAATTTAATGGATGTCCAATCCTTATGTTATGCCGATAATACCTTTGATGTCGTTATCGCCTCTTTTGTTTTTTGTTCAGTCGCATCACCACAAAAAGGCCTAAAAGAACTGTGTCGAGTTTGTAGGCCGGGTGGACAAGTTTTACTATTGGAGCAAGTAGCGAGTTCAATACCACTAATTGCTATGGTAATGAATATCCTGAATCCGATTATACAGGTTGTCATGGGCGCTAACATTAATAGAAATACTATCAAATATATTAAATCTTGTGGGTATTCTTTTGTACACATCGATGCAGGCAGTGGTCATTTTATTAAATTGATTGAGGCTAGAAAGTAATTTATTGTAAGCTGAATTTTGGACTTAGAGCTGTAGGTCGGGTTAGTAACAGTGTAATCCGACCTACGAAAGTGCTTTGTCCCGCTTTAAGTTGGTAGCCAAATTCAAGACTTAGAGTTAAGTCTGCTGCCAATAGCTGAGGCCATGACTTATGATTTTTCTAAAAAAGGTGGTTAGTATGGTTAGTCCTAACGCCTTAGTGCTAGATGGTTTGTATAAAACCATTTCAATAAATGGCATCCTGTCATAAATACCAGTACAATTCGCGCCTAGCAGAGTAAAGATGTTGAACGTGACTTCCCCGGTTATCAATGTTGTAGTTCTGTGTTAACCGTAAGTTTTTATTTTAGGAGTTTTCAAAATGGCAACAGGCACTGTAAAGTGGTTTAACAACACTAAAGGTTTTGGTTTTATTGCACCTACCGATGGTGGCGAAGATGTATTCGTTCATCATTCTGTTATACAAGGGGATGGCTTTAAAACACTGACAGAAGGTCAAACAGTCAGTTTTGACGTAGAGTCTGGCCCTAAGGGCTTAACTGCCGTTAATGTTTATCCTAAGTAAGGGTTAACGTTCAACATAAAAAAGGCTCTTGTTATTAAACAAGAGCCTTTTTTTTGCCTTATAAAAAGAGTTAGGGTTATTTTAAAGGGCGACCTTTAGCGTCTTTATTGATATGGCCGGCCAAAAGTAATATAACTTCTATAAATCCCCAAAGAGCACCATAACCTACTGTGATACCAGTAAATGCCAACTGAGCAAGGCCTAGTTTGTAATAGCCTAAATAAAACCGATGCATGCCGGTAAAACCAAGAAACAAAGCCAATGCTACCGCTACATACTTATATTTAACGGCTTTAGGTGGCGTTAAATAAGCACCCACTAAATCAATTTTTCGCGCAGCAGTTCCATCGTTTTCAAAGCTAACATCATCGCCAATATCGGGCGGTACTTGTGCAACCCAATCGTCTAAATGAAACGTATAAGATTCTGTTTCGTTTTTGATGGTTCCTGTTTGGTTGTCAGGATGGAAGCTTTCAATATGACCTATCATTTATCTACCTTAATAATGTGAGCACTTTAATGTTTTAATAAGTGTGCTTATTTGTTAGTGATTTAAAACAGCGGTTAATTTTCTTGCAAGCGTACGGCTAACACATCACAGTTTGCGTGATGGAGAACGCCATTAGCCGTTGAACCTAATAATAAAGCCAAGCCATGTCGGCCATGTGAGCCGACGACGATTAAATCTACTTTATTTTCTTCTGCAACTCGAATTATTTCAGTTTTTGGGCTGCCCATTTCCAGGCACTGCTGGTCTTCTTTGATAGCAAGTTCTTCACCCAATTTTGCCAATTGTTTTTTGGCATTAGCCATCAGTTCTGTTGTAAAGTCTATGTTAAAGGGTATTTCTGCACCATAACCAGTATCGGTGAGCGGCAAATTATCAATGACATGAATAATACTCAATTTGGCTTGATATTTAAGTGCTAAGTCTTTTGCTCTTGCCGTGACGACGGAACAGTTGTCATAAAAATCCACTGCCAACAAAATATGTTTATAGTTGCTCATAATGCTTATCCTGGGTGATATTAATTATTTTTATTCCGCGTGTTCAATAGCTTCCAATGCCGGTCGGGGTTTGTAACCCCGGCCGAAACGTTTAGTTTTCGATAGCTTCGAAACGTGAGTAACGGGGTTATAAATCCCATCACGCTTTGGTTAAAGTTTCGGAAGCTTTAAAACCTATTTCTATTCTGCATTTTCAATAGCTTCTTCAGCTTCCATCCATGCTGATTCTGCTTCATCGAGTAATTTATCTACTTGAACTTTTCGATCTAATATCCGCTTTAAATGGTTTTTTTCTGATGCTTCATAAATCGCAGGGTCAGCTAATTGATGCTCTAATTCGCGTTGTTCATTATGATATTTTTCAACGGCCATTTCTGCTTTTTTGAGGGTATCAAACAGAGGTTTATGTTTTTTTCTTCGCTCTGCGTCCAGTTTTCTTTGGTCTTTGCGTGATACAGTATCATTGCTTACAAAGACTGATTTATCATCGCCTTTTTTCTGTTCAGTGAGCCATATTCGATAATCATCAAGATCACCATCAAAAGGCTGCACTTTACCGCCAGAGACTAATAATAACTGATCTGTAACAGAGCGCAATAAGTGTCGGTCATGAGAGACCACAACAATAGCGCCTTGGTAGTCTTGCAAGGCTACGCTTAAGGCATGACGCATTTCTAGATCTAAATGGTTAGTCGGCTCATCTAGCAGTAACAGATTAGGATTTTGATAGACTAGCAGGGCTAATACTAAACGCGCTTTTTCGCCACCTGAAAAGGG
>CAMDNJ010000109.1 GCA_945902915.1 Crenothrix polyspora
CTGGATATATTGATACAAATATGACTCATAAAAATAACTCACCAGAAAATATATCAAAATTTATATCAGGCATACCTTTGGGTCGAATGGGCCTGCCTGAAGATATTGCTGAAGTTGCGTCATTTCTTTGTTCACCGAATAATCGTTATCTTACTGGTCAAGATCTGGTAGTGGATGGTGGATTTTCGATCGGGGGATTCCAAGAATAACTAAAATAAAATTAATAATTTTATTTTAGTTATTCTTGCTTGAATTCAGTAAAAAATTCATGAAGATTAGATATGTAGCACACATAACAATCTGATCTAGGTAATTACTGTGGCGTGAAAAGCCTATAAAAACGACATTGGTTAATGGAGAGCTGATTGGAATGTTAAAGCCGGTTTTGATGGTCAAAATAAAGCACCACCAGATACAACATCGATTTTATATGAAGGGGGTATGTTAAAGTAATCGATTAAATGGCAGGTATAACATAAATGCTTTATACCGATTTGCCGCATTATTGAAGGCTGACGAATTAGAATATATGGAGGTAGCCTGTGAAAGCCAATCACACACTGACTGGTTCTCAGAGCATGGCATTTTATATAGGTTCATCAAGCGCGCTTATCGAAATTGTAGTCGCATAGAATTGATGTGTTTCGCTTTTCATCTAGGGTTATCTATTGACAGGGTTAGTATCCCTAAAATGGACGTTGACGGTTAAAAAACTGTTAATCAGAGCTATATGAACATTATTTAGTTATTTTTGTAGAATGAATTAAAGATTGCTTTTGAGCTATTAATGAACAAATTAAAGTTTCAATGCGCAAAGGTCTCTATTTTAAAAAAGGTTGTAAGTTAATGAATGCTGAGTTTTATATACAGAGCAACAAGTTTGTTGCTGAAGTCACACCAAATATTGATTCAGGCTTTCAAGTCCGATCAATTCCCCGATCATATGGTATCGAGTTTCCTCAAGGAAATACTCCATCAGAAAATATTTTACGAGAAATATGTGCACATAAAGCACCTTTGGTATTGATTGATAATCGGATTCGAGATCTTTATTTTAATTCATTACCTGAATTAAAGGATGTGCCTATAATTTCAGTTTCTGCATTGGAAGAGAATAAGAATATTGCAACAGTGCTTGAAGTTATTGATTTTATGGAAAAAAATAAGGCAACTAAAATATCTATGCTATTCGTTATAGGGGGAGGTATTGTGCAAGATCTTGGTGCTTTCTCTGGAGCTATGTACAAAAGAGGTTTGCCTTGGACCTTTGTGCCAACTACTTTACTGGCTCAAGGTGATAGTTGTGTAGGCGGCAAGACTGCACTTAATCATAAAAAAACAAAGAATTTATTAGCACTTTTTTCGGCACCACGTCGGGTTATTATTGATACAGGTTTTTTATCTACTTTACCTAAAAATGACTTACTTTCTGGTGTGGGTGAGATTTTTAGACTTTGTATTACAGGAGGCCCAAGTTTTTTGGAAGTGTTTGAAAGATATTTACCTGATTTTCTTGCCGGTGATGGGCAAGCAACTAAGCATCTTATTGCGACCTCATTATCTGTGAAGAGAGCAATTGTAGAGTTTGATGAGTTTGAACTCGATGTTCGTCGTTCAATGAATTATGGCCATAGCTTCGGTCACGCATTAGAAGCCCTTACCGATTATTTTATACCGCATGGTGTAGGTGTTACTATTGGGATATTAGTCGAAAATGAGATTGCTTATCAACGGGGTATGTTGGCATTGGATGAGCGTGATCATATGCTCGCTTTAGGGCGACAGATTATACCTGATGAATGTTTGCAGGTATTTTCTAACACGTCTTTAGATGGTGTTCTTGACTTATTGAGTAGAGATAAAAAAGCCGAAGGATCCATGCTCAAACTTGCTACGCTAGAAAATATTGGTCAAATGAGATTTATAGATTTTGTGCTCAATGCTAAAGGTGAAGCTGAGTTGCGAAAAGCTGTTGCAAGTGTAGTCTCTGAAATTTAAGTTTGGTTTTCATGAGTTATGTTCTTTTAGTTGATTTTGGGGCAAGTAGAGTTAAGTGCGTTATATGGTCGTCCGTCCAGCAGAAAGTTATTGACGAGATGGTAGTTGCATCTCCAGTTCCTATATTTGGAATATTGGGAGAAGTCGAGGTAACTCCTGAGGACTATTGGAGAGCACTAGAAGTAACTGCTGGGATACTCGTAGTTAAATATCCGAGTGTGGATACAATGTGGTTATGCACAGAAATGCATGGATTAATTGTGTCAGATAGTGCAGGTTTTCTTCTTACTCCCTACATTAGTTGGCGTGATAGTAGAACAGTGGTAAAGAATGAGTTGGGTATTTCTACGTATGATATTTTATCGTTGCAGGGAGATGAGTTTTTTGAAAAAAGTGGTATGAAATTAAGGGCAGGGCTGCCAATAGTTTCATTAGCACATATTGCAAGCCAGATTAAATTGCCCAGTATTTTTCGAGTATTTACACTTGCAGATTGGCTTATCTGGCGCGGTGGCGAGCCTAATCCTTCAATTCACCCATCACTTGCTGCTGGCACTGGATTGTATGATATACATACTAAGGAATGGTCTAACGCATTGTTAGATATGGCGGGAGTAAGAGATAATAGAGTTATTTTACCAAGTTTGGCGCCGGCAGGGGCGCCAATAGGAAAAATTAATTTGACAGGGAAAACTATAAACGTTTACGGTGGTATAGGTGATTTACAGTCTGCCGTTTATGGTGCGGGTTTTCCGAATAAAGTAAATTTGGTAATTAATTTAGGTACTGGTTCTCAAATAGTGAGGCGTTGGCATAATATTCCTGAAGGAATTGAAAGACGTTTATCTGTCGACGATTTAGATTTCGCAGCAATCACTCATATACCTTCAGGACGCGCTCTCAATGTTTTTGCGGATTTCTTGAATGGTTGCTCTATCCTTGGTAATGGTGACCCTTTTTTTTGGCAAAAGTTTGATGAACTTACAGTTGAACAAGTATTGAATAGTAATCTTGAAATTGATATGAATGTATTTACAGCTGCTTGGCAATACCAACATGGTGGTTGTATTAAGTATATTCATGATAATAATTTTACACCCAATGAATTACTTGCTTCGATTGCCAAAGGCTGGCTTAGTCAGTACGTTCGTGGTATGAAACAATTGGATCCGTTAAGTGAGGATTTGGAGTTTTATGTGTGTGGTGGACTTTCGCGTCGTGCAAAATTTGCAATAAATGTTCTTTCTTCCCTTAGTGGTAAGTCCGCTGAATTGGTGGGAACTTTGACTGGTGAGGAAACTCTTGACGGCTTACTAGCTCTTGCAAAGGGCTGTGCTCATGCAAGTTGATACAGTTTTATTCGATCTTGATGGTACATTGATTGATTCAGCCCCTTCAGTGGCCTTTATACTTAATGAAATGCGAAAGAGCCGTGGATTAGAAAAGTTACAAATAAGTAATTATCGGCAATGGATAAGTCTTGGTGCAAATGATTTAGTTCGTAATGCTATGGAAGCAGAATGTCAAAATGTGTCTAATTTAGTCTTCGATTTCAGGAGTAGATACCGTGAATTAGTAACTAATACTGGATGCTTATATCCTGGTGTTATTGAAACCATATCAACATTGGCAAGAGAGGGATTTAAGCTTGGTGTTTGTAGCAATAAACCTGAGCAACTTTGCTATAAGTTATTATCTGAAACCAGACTTTTATCATATTTTGGGTGTGTAGTTGGTGGTGACACTACTGAACATTCTAAACCACACCGCAAACCTGTGGATTTTGCATTAGAGAAACTTGGCATGCCATTAACATCAGCTATTCTGGTAGGTGATAGTACTGTAGATCAAAGAGCTGCAAAGGCGGCAAGCCTGCCTTTTGTTTTTTTTACTGGTGGTTACGATGATGGTGTAAAACGAGATGGTGTTTATAAAGTTATTGATACAGTGTCGCAGGTATTAGATATAGTCTCATTAGATATTAAGTAAATGCAAATAATTTAATAAACTGAAGAAATGAATCAATTAACACGAAGCTCATGGTTTTTAAGTCATGATTTAGACTGTATTTTAGAACAAACCTCAACAATTTGGCCTGATTTACGAGACGCACACATATTTATTTTTGGTGGCACTGGGTTTATTGGCTGTTGGTTATTAGAAAGTTTACGACATGCAAACAAACAACTTAACCTTGATATTCATGCAACAATTCTGACAAGAAATATAAGTGCTTTTCGCAATAAATCACCTCATTTGGCTGGTTATTCAAATTTTAAATTTGTGTCAGGTGATGTGAATGGATTTGAATACCCTATTGGTGAGTTTAGTCATGTTATTCATGCCGCTACTGATGCAAGTGCACAATTGAATGAAGAAAATCCTATCCAAATGTTTAATACAGTTGTCGAAGGAACACGGCATGTGCTTAATTTTGCCGCCGACAAAAAACCAGAAAAGTTTTTATTTTTAAGCTCGGGGGCTATTTACGGGCAACAACCTTGGGAGCTTGAGAAAGTACCTGAAACGTGGCAGGGCGCCCCCAGTTGTTTAGATGCAAAAGCGGCCTACGCTGAAGGCAAAAGAGCGGCTGAAATGATGTGTGCCATTTATGCAAAACAAAAAGGCCTGCATATTTCGATTGCACGTATTTTTGGACTATTGGGGCCTTATCTACCGCTGGACATTCATTTTGCAGCGGGTAATTTTATACGTGATGCTATGCAAGGAAATTCGATTGTTGTACAAGGTAATGGGTTGCCTTGCCGATCCTATCTATATGCCTCAGATTTAACCGTTTGGCTTTGGCACCTGTTAATGCGTGGTCAAGCTAATGCCGCTTACAACGTAGGTTCAGATGAATCTACGTCTATTAAACAGCTAGCTGAAAGAACGGCTACGCTTTTAGCAGAAGGCGATTATCAAATTCTTGGCGCTAGTGATGGTGGTTGGAATTTAGGTAGATATGTGCCAGATACTCAGTTGATTAACCAAGAATTAGGTCTATTTAAAACAGTATCATTAGACGATGCCATAAAAAGAACCGCCCTTTGGCATGGCTGGAAAGGAAATTAGAATATGAAATTATCGGATTACATTGCACAAAAAGTTGTTGAGTATGGCATAAAACATGTTTTTATGGTGACCGGTGGGGGTGCTATGCATCTTAATCATTCACTGGGGACTCATAAAGATTTGGAGTGCATTTTTAACCATCACGAACAAGCCTGTGCGATGGGTGCAGAAGCCTATTATCGATTAAGCAATCGATTGGCATTAGTTAATGTAACCTCTGGCCCTGGTGGCACAAACACTATCACTGGTGTTTATGGTGCATTTGTTGATTCAATTGGCATGCTGGTTATTTCTGGACAAGTCAAATATGAAACTACCGTTAGGAGTACTGGCTTACCTTTACGCCAATATGGTGATCAGGAACTTGATATTGAAGAGTTGGTACGTCCTGTGACTAAATATTGTGTCATGGTGACTGAGCCAGAATTAATACGTTATCATTTAGAAAAAGCACTTTATCTCGCAATATCTGGAAGGCCTGGTCCCGTTTGGTTAGACATCCCTTTAAATGTACAAGCCGCGCAGATTGATCCAGATACTTTAGTTGGCTTTGATCTTGCTGAATTAACAGAGCCTTGGAAATCAACCAATCTGGTGTCAGCCAGTAAAGCTATTTTTGAGAAAATCGCCAACGCTAAGCGCCCTGTGGTTTTTGCGGGTGGTGGAGTGCGTTTAAGTGGCGAACATGAAGCCTTTATCCAATTGGTAGAGAAACTTGGTATCCCCGTAGTCACTGGTTGGAATGCTCATGATGCCATTTGGAATGCCCATCCTAATTACATTGGACGACCGGGGACAGTAGGTGATAGAGCCGGTAATTTTGCCGTCCAAAATGCCGATTTATTATTAATTTTAGGCAGTCGACTTAATATCCGTCAGGTCAGTTATAACTGGAAAACCTTTGCGCGTGAAGCCTATAAAATTTGGATCGATATAGATGAGAATGAACTTAAAAAACCGACCGTATTTGCGGATATGCCGATACTGGCAAGTTTAAGTGATTTATTGCCAGCTATATTAAATGAACCTTATGAGGGTGCAACAGAAGGGCATAAAGAATGGCTCAAATGGAACAAAGAAAGACAGCAACGTTATCCGACGGTATTGCCAGAATATTGGGATAATGCTCGTGTAAATCCATATTGCTTTATAGACGCTTTATTTAAGCAATTGCCAGAAGGCCAAAATGTAGTGACTGCAAATGGCAGTGCCTGTGTTATTAGTTTTCAAGCGGCTGAACTAAAACCTAAACAGCGCTTATGGACTAATTCTGGCTGCGCCTCAATGGGTTATGATTTGCCAGCGGCTATTGGTGCATGCATAGCATCAGGTAACGAACCCACTATTTGTCTAGCGGGTGATGGAAGCATCATGATGAACCTGCAAGAATTACAAACAATGGTAGGCCTTCAATTACCTATTAAGCTGTTTATATTGTATAATAGTGGCTATGTGTCGATATTTCAGACGCAACGCAATTTCTTTAACGGTGATGAAGTGGGAGCAGGTCCAAAAAGTGGTGTTACATTACCAAATTTTGAACGCTTAAGTGCCGGCTTTGATATCCCTTTTATTAAGTGTTCAAATCATCAAGAAATGGCAGATAAGATTGCCGAAGTTATGGCGATAAAAGGCCCAGTAATTTGCGAAGTTATTATTGACGAGGAGCAGCCGTTTCAACCCAAATTAAGTTCTAAACAATTGCCAGATGGTCGAATTGTTTCGCCTGCGCTAGAAGATTTATCACCTTTTCTTTCAAGAGAGGAACTGAATGAAAATATGATTATTGATTTACTTAAGGAAGAGTAGAGGGGTATCTTGCGTAATCAGTCATTAGTCGCTAAAAATTAATTGTGAAAAACCTAATAGTGTCAAAGCTCAATAGGCTTTGGAGTAGCCAGAAAATACGTTATCTTGTTATTGGTGGCTATAACACATTATTTGGTTATGGGTGTTTTGCCTTATTATGGTGGTTATTTGGTCAACAGTTACACTATATTGTACTGTTAACAATTAGCCACATATTATCAGTAATCAATGCTTATCTGGGTTATAGGCTTTTTGTTTTTCAAAGGAAAGGCAAATGGCTAAAAGAATTCTTTAAATTTAATTTGGTCTACTTGGGTACCTTTGCAATCAATTTAGTTGCTCTGCCATTTTTAATAGAAGAATTTAAATTACATGCGTTAATAGCTCAAGCGCTAATAATTGTAATAACAGTGCTCGCTAGTTATGTCATACATAACAAAATGACCTTTAAAAAACAGCCCAATACTAAGCAAAAAATCCCAGCGTCTAAAAAGCGCAAGAAAACTAAAAAACGAAACAAACGTAGGAAAAAATGAAATCATTACCCTTATTAAGTATTGTAACGCCTTGTTATAACGAAGAAGATAATGTTGAAGAGCTATATAGACAGATTAAAGCTGTTATTGAACCTATAGCTAACTATCAATTTGAAATTATTTTTATCGATAATCACTCAGAAGACAATACAGTTACAAAATTAAAAGCATTGGCGGCTACTGATGCTAACGTTAAAATTATTGTTAATACCCGTAATTTTGGACATATCCGCTCACCTTACTATGGTATATTGCAGTCACAAGGCCTTGCTACTATCTACATGGCTTCTGACTTACAAGATCCACCTGAAATAATCCCACAATTCATTCGCCATTGGGAGGCTGGTTATAAGCTGGTTATGGCAACAAAGCCTCATAGTGAAGGTTCTGCTTGGATGCACTCTTTAAGAAGATCTTACTATAAACTGTTAGATGGTATTTCTGATATTTCTGTGTTGAATGATTCAACAGGCTTTGGTTTATATGATAAAGAGGTGCTTGATCAAATCCGTGAAATTAATGATCCTTATCCATTCTTACGAGGTTTAATCTGCGAATTAGGCTATGAAATAAAAACGATTCCATTTAACCAGCCTAGACGTTTGCGCGGTATATCAAAGAATAATATATACACACTTTATGACATCGCTATGCTTGGTGTTGTGAGTCATTCTAAAATACCACTAAGAATTGCGACGTTTACAGGTTTTGCATTGGGAATAATCAGTGTGTTGATCGCAATCATTTTTATGGCCTTAAAGTTACTTTTTTGGAGTTCATTTCCATTGGGTGTGGCACCTTTAGTGATTGGTCTTTTTTTCTTGT
>CAMDNJ010000110.1 GCA_945902915.1 Crenothrix polyspora
TTATTTTCCGCTCGTTGCCGGTGGTAATGATGCTTTTATAAATCCAAGTGAATCAATTGTTGGCCATGGCGGTATTTCACATGAAGAAGTTCTTGTGCCGTTAATTAAGTTCGAAAGGAAAGCACGATAATGAGTAAACGACATGAAAAGATTGGCATTAAACATACTGTTCAAAAATATTGGATGGATCGCGTTGTACAAATGTTGTTAGCCGGTATGAAGGAAAAAGAAATTCGTAGTGACTTAGATGATTACTTGAGTACTCAGAAACCGAGTGGTGGAATCGGTGAGCGTGGTAAGGGCACTTATGGGATGGCAATTTCCTTGTTAGCTTGTTGGTTTGCGCCTGAAAAAGACTTACTTTTGTTTCGAGACGAAGCCCTAAGTCTCGCTAGAACATCCCCATCTAGTGAATGGTTGCCTTTACATTGGGCTATCATTTCAGCTTCGTATCCTTTTTGGTTTAACGTCGCTAAACAGACAGGTCGTCTCTTTAATCTTCAAGAACAAATTACTCAAGCACAAGTTTTCAATCGCTTAAAAGAACAGTATGGCGACCGAGAGACCGTTGCACGTAACGCCCGTTATACAGTTCGCTCTTTTATAGCTTGGGAAGTTTTAAACGATTCTAAAACTAAAGGTTGTTATGAACAAGCAGCACCTCTGCAAATTTATGAGCCTGAAATAGCCGTTTTACTACTTGAAGCAGCTCTACTGGCAATACCCGAAGGTAAAAGCGCACTCAGGCTTTTAATAGCAAACCCAGCTTTATTTCCTTTTCAACTTCCGGTAATGACTGGCGATTTTATTGCGCATTCTTGTGAACAGCTTAAAGTAGTACGCTATGGAATGGATGATGAAATGTTAGAATTAAAGTGATTTTTTCAACTAAGCATTGGGAGCTAGAAATATTGGATAGTATAGGACACCCAATAATTAACTTTTTCCAAACTATTTTGGTTATTCAATGATCGACATATCCCAATGTCTTGAGGCAAATCATAAAGCTTGCCCAGCAACTTGTTTTCTATTAATGCGTTGTTTTTAGTTTAACTTCAAAATCAGCCACACCAAATTTAAATAAGAACTTAGCGGCACTATCTAGTGTTTTGAATTCCCGTGTTTGACGCTTGGAAGTTTCTAAGGGATTACTATCAGCTACGATCATATAACCTTGCGCCATAAAAGCATAATGGATTTGTATCTTCTTTAGTGCATTCGCATCCAATAATAACTTAAATTCACGCTCGATCATTTTGCTTCTCCAGCTCTTCATTAGTCAAATTAAATAAATCATCCTGCTTCACTAATACAATAAGATCGCTAGGACTAACATGGAGAAAATCACACAGACTAGATAGCACTTTTCGATCAAAACTATTTACGTTGTCATTATAATAACGATCGATAGTTGCTCTGGCTATTCCAGTAGCACGGCACACGTCAGATACTTTGATACGTTTGGCACGTTTGAAATTAAGGAAAGAGCAAAGCGCATAGGCCGTAATCCGAAAACGGGCGCTGCTATTACTATTGCGGCAGCAAAAATACCTTCTTTTAAAGCGGGTAAAAATCTAAAGGTCGCTGTCAACGCTTAAGTGCTTCGGAACTGGAAGGCTAAGGGCCCATGCCCCAGCCTTCAGTTCCGCTTGTCGTTTACGGTAGGGGCATCCAGACCTGACATGCGGCCTTGGCTACGGGTTAAAGTGTTCTGCCTGCTGCTGGTTGCGGTTCCGTATTTTTGGGGGTTCAATCGGCTGCCCGCACAGGTCAACTGATCAAGATTGAGCATCGTTGCCGCAACCAGCAGTGGGTAAATGGTTGGTTTGAGCCAGTATGCCTAGCCATTCGTCCAGATTCACTTGACTCCAATCGACTTTTTTCAGATCAGATACCTTGATGCCAGTACACACTGGATTTTGAGGGGTACCAAAATTCATACTCAATTGAGGTTTGATTTGTTCATTTAAAATGCGAGCCAGCGGCGAGTTATAGCGGCAGTAGCTTTCCTTGCGGATCCAGCAAAGTCCGGTGATTGGATCTTTACTGTCACAGAAACTGCCCACGTCTTTGCAGCTTTTTAGTTGTTTTTTGGCGGCTAATTCAATTCATAAGTGCACTTCAATTAACAGAATTGAAAGGCCCACCCCGATTTTTCAAAGATGGGAGACCATGTTTGGTCGTTATGTATAACGATGAGCGCGAAGTGTAAAAAGATAATGGTTTTTAAGTTTGTAGTGATAGGTCTTCTCTGCCACTACGGTGCTTAAAATAGTCGTTGTTGGATAATAGCACTCCTATTTGAGTGGTGTAAAAGCAAAGGCCGGAGGGTAAATAGGAGTGCGCAGCTGCTTTATAGTAGACTTGTGATGCTCCTATGCCTATTTCCCTTACTCTGTAGGCTGTTTGCTGGCCTACAGACTAGACTATAGCTTACTAAAGAGTACTGCTGGTGTGCTCACTTGCTTAAACAGCAGGTATTAATGGCTCTGTGCTGGGCTCGTTTTAAGGGTAGCTGGGCTATTAAGCCAGCGAGCGAGTACAAATTAGTAGAGCTACCTTACAAAGTAGCGCAGCATTTTTTCTATAACGCCCAACTGCGGTGCTTAATGGCTAGGCTCAGGTACTACTTTGGTGTCTTTAACGGGCTTAGTATGAGCGTATTGCTTAGATAAATCAGCCACGGCATCCTCAAGAGCCCCTGTTAGTTGGTTATGAGTCTTTATAAATTGGTATACCGTACGGGCTTGATGAACGCTTTGGCTTGCGGCTGCAAAGCGAGAATCATGAAACTTACCTTGTAATATCTCTAAAGCATAGTTCATAGAATCTAGCTTTTGTAGTGTGTCTACATCTCTACGCATAGCGTCTACATCAAAGTTAGCTGGAAATATTTCAGGGTGTTGTTCTGCTAATTGTAAGGTCTTTTGGATAAAACCTAGCTCTCTATCACTATAATGTGACATGCCTTTACGCTGGTCTGGGGTGAGTTCAATCAGTTCAGGTAGACTGGTGTCTATGGTTTTTATGGTTGCTAGTAGGTTATCTACTTGCGCTTGGCTAATAGACATTGTTAGATAATGTTCAGACATACGTTGCACTCTCTTTAATTATAGGAATGCTATAGCCTATAGAGAATTGCTTAGCATTTCTATCCGTATGAATACCTATAGTTTATGCTTTTTACTTGTGGCATTATGGGCTTTTTTTTTGTGCTGCGTGATGCAGAGCGTTATTGTTCACGGTTAAGCGATCTGAATGGTTGGAGTAAAACTGCTTTAGCTGTTTTAAAAGACAATAGCTGAAGCTATTGCACACCAAGTTTTTACTGTTTTCCCTTAATTGTGGGTAGTGACGCAGAGTGTGTATAGATACCTGTTAAATTAAATTAATCTTATAATTCACGTTATATATTATTAAGACTTACTAGACAGTCATACAGGGCATAATTTAAGGAATCCCATCATGCAAGCCTATTATGAAATAGAAACCGATATTCCTAAAAATCACCGTCTCAATTTAGTGTTACCTGACGAAATTCCTGAAGGTAAAGCAAAATTGGCTATTATTTATGAAGTACCCAATAAACAAATAAAAAACCCAGAAGACTTAATTAATGCTATTAAAAATTTTCGTGTGACACGGACGTTATCTAATCAAGAAATTAAGGCCTTAATCGAGGAAGGACGTGCTTAGTTTGATCTTGGATAACCTGGTTGCTATGCGCTGGTGTTTTAAAGATGGTAGTGATTCAGATTCATTGTATGCCGATAAAGTGTTGGATCGTCTTGCAGATACTGTTTTTTTAGTTCCATAATCTATGGCATTTAGAAGCAGCAAATGTAGTGGCCCGTGCCCATAAGCGTCAATGGTTAACCAGCACGCAAATGCACCAGTTTTTAGATTTGGTTGTTCAATTACCGCTTATAGTTGATTTAGAAACAGCAAAAAAAGCCATCGCTGAAACCTTTAACTTAGCCAATGCTCATAATTTGTCAGTTTATGATGCGGCGTATTTAGAATTAGCCTTACGTCATCATGTGCCATTAGCCACATTAGATTTAGATTTAAGAAAAGCAGCTGCTAAAGTCAATGTAACGATTTTTACTTCATAACATTAATACCATAATCCATACTTAAATCCCTAGAATGGTAATCTGTAATGGCAAGTTCGAGTTGAGTTTTAGTCTCCTCGCGGCTTAAGTGCGGTAACTTATAAACCAATATTGTTTCAATAAGATCCAAACCTTTTACATCTACTTTATCAAGTCGCTCTGCTAAATCTTTGGCTCGGCTTATTGTTTGTTCTTTATTACTGACAATAAGCGAATAAATTCAAGTGAAGCTGATAAGTCAGTTCGGTCTTGATAAAACTTGTTTTTAAGATAGCACAATTTAGTGTTTTAAAATCTGCGTTGTTATTTTTCGTTTATTTCGGCATGTTGATCTAGTTTTGGAGCAACTCGCCCTTTAATGTGCTTGCCTAAGTCATGAGAGCAAAAACCATAGCTTAGTTTAATTTAATCATGCCAAAGTAATCAATCACTGGGTCTAAAACATGGCTGGCTAAGTCATATAAGGCGGTTATTAGACTAGAAGTTTTATGGCTTCCTTAGAAACGAGCCTTGCAATGTCAGTACAAACGGCGCACAATTAAGTTGGATTTTTGGAGATTAATAATGACTCAAACAACTGTTAAAGAAAGCCGACTTAATATACGATGCGATACTTATGCTAGGCAGTTGCTTGATAAAGCTGCAGCTTACGCACATGTGAGTATTTCGGAATTTGTGTTGACGCATGCTTTATCTTCCGCAGAACTCATCATTAAAGAACATGAATCGATCACTTTGCAGCCAGTTGATTTCCAAGCTTTTCTGACAGCACTTGATAAACCGCTGCAAGTTAATGCTGCATTAAATAGAGCTTTCGACCGTCATAGTTTACAGGTTAAGCGTTGATATCTTATGTTATCCGCGCTCATGACGTAAAGATTGATACGAAAAAGTTTAACTGTGGCCATCTTGCCCTTAATGACTATATTCGACGTTATGCTGCTCAGGATGTAAAGCGCGATCTTACTAGGGTCTTTGTGGCGACACCTGAAGATGATATCAATCATCTGGCTGGTTTTTTTACATTAAGTGCCGGTAGTGTTAAATGTTCGGACTTACCAGAAAGTGTGGCACGCAAACTGCCTCGATATCCAATACCTGTAGCTCTTATTGGCCGTTTAGCCGTGGATCAAGTCTTTCAAGGTAAAGGCTTAGGTTCGATTTTGTTGGCAGAAGCCTGTTTAAAAGTAAAGCAGGCTAGCGCTAGTTTAGCTGTGGTGGGCATAGTCGTTGATGCAAAGGATGATTCAGCGGCAGCGTTTTATCGCCATTTTGGATTTATCGCGCTACCGGGTAAGTCTGATCGATTGTTACTGCCTAATGCTGCTTATTTTTGAGGTAATGTCGCCTTAGGCTAAATTGCTAGGTAATGTTCAGCAGGTTACTGGTAAATTTTGGTATTCTGCGCGATTTCGGCTATGAAATGATTCCGGAAGCTAACGGCTGGTTAGTTAAAAAATCATTGAGGTCATGGCAATTCCTGCATTCGATTGATGAGCTGGAAGAGTATGTAAAAGAACTACAGAATCGGCATCAAAGCGATTAAAATCTTTACTTATTCCGAAACATGAAGGAATTTGAGCAAAAGAAAAAACTCAATCATAATAAAGCCGAGGAAAGCAATAATGGTTAGACATTATTAATCACTGCAGATAGCAGGAACTAACATAAACTGTTGCTAATCTTGGCTATGACGAAAGCAAGTTGCGTAAAGTGCCCTATCAGCCACATTAAGCAACTAACTGTTAAACACAAATTAGGAGTAGGGTAATGACTGGCTTTAAAGAAATAGCAAAACTGGCGTTATTGGCGGTGGGCTTACTACTGGCTCATACTGTAGAAGCGCGAGGTACTGTTAGTACAGAAGTTTCAAATGGAAATAGTTATAAGCTCATTGCAACTTATGAGCTGGGCGATAACGGTCCCTTGGGTGGCAAAGTTTATTATGTCGATGATTCTGGTGAGCATGGTTTAGAAGCGAAAGCAGCCGATGAGATCAATTCGCTAACTTGGAGCGACGCTGTTACAGCGGCCGGCACTTATGGCTTCGGTTGGCATTTACCGACAAAGACTGAATTAAAAATGTTATATGAACACAGAAACGTGGTGAGGGGTTTTGCTAAAGACGACTATTGGAGCTCAACGGAGCTCGACAGTAACAGCGCCTGGATCCAAGGCTTCGGCAATGGCGACCAAGATCGCTACAATAAATACAGTAAGCTTAGTGTGCGTGCTGTCCGGGCTTTTTAATATGTCACACCAACCGCGAACAAAAGCCTCTATGCCAAAAGTCACCTGCTTTCATGATGGCGAATGCCCTATCTGCAACATTGAAATCAATGCGATGAAAAAACTCGATAAAGCTGGCAATATCAATTGGGTGGATATCACCCATGACAAGGCCGCCTTGGCAAAAGTGGGCTTAACCTACAAACAGGCAATGGATCGGATGCACATCATCGACGAGAATCAGCAACTGCAATCGGGGGTGCTCGGATTTTTAAAGGTTTGGAAACAGCTTCCTTATTACCGGCGCATCGCCCCAATTATCGAAAACGTACCCTTACTATTGCCGTTGATGGAATTTTTTTATCGTATTTTCGCCCGTTATCGTTTGCCCCTTACAGGTAAAAAACAGATCGAAGAATAGCTATCATGAATCGAATAAACCCCAATAAATTACTGCTATCAAAATGGACAGCAGTTAAACCGAGGCAATAACAACATTACTTTATGGTAAGCAAACTGATCCGTGCAGAAAATAAAGAGATTATCGCTTGTGGATTGGAAGGAGCTCAAAGATTCATCAAATAAGCTGTTAGGTTGGCACTGAAATAACTTCTTCTTGAAGTCAACAAAACCAAACATTTGCCTAGACGTTGCTACTTGGACGTTTTGTCTATCTCGGTCTGGGCCTAGTCAGAAACCATTAAACTTAATAAACAAAACAGCTCGGACTTGGAGATAAATTATGAATATACTCGTTGCAAAAATGCTTAGTTTGTTAAAGAGTGATCGCTATGCAGAAAATCCGATAGACCTTGCTAAGCCTATCAGCACAGCCGCCTTTGTTGTAAATAAAGAACCCGAGCAACTTCACCAAGGCAAAAAACGCTTGAAAGAAAGCTATACAAGCCACTGGGAGTTGGATTATCTGCCTCGAAAAGAAGTTGATAAAATATTAGCGGAAATTAAGCATATTAAGCCTTAAGGCGAATTCGCCTTAGGCAATACACCCTAATCAAAATCTATAATATTGAAACCTTGCCCAGGGTATGGGCTCACTGCCCACAGTTAAGGAATCTGAATGCTTGGAGTAAAACTGCTTTAGCTGTTTTAAAACACAATAGCTGAAGCTATTGCACTCCAAGCATATACTTTTTCGCTTAACTTAATGGCAGTGAGGGTATGGGCTAGCAATTTAAGACGGGACAGCTTGAGCGCAGACAAAAGGCGTAGGGCGAAAGATTAAGCCTAAGAGGCTAGTAATTTAAGCCGAGGCAGATGCTAGGCTTAACCCTTTGCCTTTAACCTTTCGCCTGCGTTTAGGAGAACCCTGTCTAAAAGTGAACGGTTAAGCTAAACTGTCCCGTCTTAAGTTGGTAACCAAGGTATGCAAATATTAAGGCTGATAAGGTGAAGCCGCTTTACAGCTCTATTGTTTCGACATTCAATAGAAGGCGTTTTTCTAATATTGCGTATTACAAAACAATTTAAAATGCCTATAGATGGCTTTATTCTGTGCTTTACTGGAAGTTTCGGATTACGGATAGAGCCTAATTCAGCGCGTTTTGAGTTTGCAAATAATGGATGCTGAATAAATCATCCGGGTCTGTCCAGACTTTAACCGGGTGAAAACCTGCGCGTAATGCGAGGCTATGAAATCCGACTACGCTGTATTTGTGTGAGTTTTCTGTATGTATGGTTTCCCCTGCTTTAAAGTGAATCAGCTCATCGTCGATACTGATGTGCTGCTCCCTGTCACTCACCAGATGCATTTCGATACGATCGAGGTCCCGTTTATAAAATGCACGATGTTGGAACTGGTCTACCTGGAAATTCGCACCCAGTTCGCGGT
>CAMDNJ010000111.1 GCA_945902915.1 Crenothrix polyspora
CCATTTGCATAGCGATTTAATCTATGTTTTGTTCGATGGTGATAGCTTAAAACCGACTCATATTTTTCATTCATAATGTTTTTATGTAATTTTTAATGCCGGATGTTCGAATCACATCTGTTAAAGTAAATTCCTGTAAGTGCAGCTTGGTAACGGCATTTCTAACGAGGGCTTATATAGCTTCAAGCGGCTTCATTGCCACTATTGCCAACCAAGGTTGCTCATCAATAGGTTTTCCAACTGGCCGGTAATAATGATTGATCACTTTAAATCCTGCCGTCTCCATAAACAAGTTGCTGAAATCAAATTGCATATAATGACCATATCTTTGTCCTGACCAACCTTCTTCATTACCGCGAGGATTAGATAAAAATAAAATACCCCCAGGTCTTAAGGCAATATATAACTCCTTAAGGACGCGAGGAAGTTCTTGGCTAGGCACATGAAACAGCGAAGCATTAGCAAAGATGCCATCATATGCCTGCCTGGATAATTGTAGACTTAGAAATTTTTGACAAAGAATCTGACAGCCGGTGTACTTACTTGCCATAGTACAAAAAATAGCACTGCCATCGAGACCAACGGGCCTATGCCCCAATGATTTAAAATAGTGCACATCTCTTCCAGGCCCGCATCCTAGGTCTAAAATATCCAGTTTCTTATTTTGTGGAAACGGCGATAAAAACGCTTCATAGTTTTGAGCTACATCATGGTCTTTTGTACCACTCCAAAATGCTGAAGCATTTTGATTGTAATACTCTAAGGTGATTGTTTCTATTTCGTCCAATTCTATCGTTTTTTTGTTCATAGCTTTCCTATGCACCTCTGTCAAACAGCTTGTAAAAATGACCGGCTAATCGGTGAAAACAGGGTCAAAGTTGATCATGTGAAATCACAATGGAGTACTTGACGAGTAGAGCAAGCCCCGAACGTGGAAAATGTAAGCTGCTGTTTTACAATTAAAGAGTCTATTGAAGATAATAAATGATAACTTCTTATTCATCAATCGTCGTTTAAAACGACACTTAACCAATTGACGTAGAACTGATTATCTACCCTGTATTAAATATAGCTTTGAAATAGCTTTATAAAAGGCTTCTAATTTATATAATTCCCAATCAGAATATATTGAATCTAAATCTGTAGAAGCTGTGTACACATTTATGTCAGAACATTTAGATACTATTATGAGTTCTTTACCTTTATCGTTATTAAATATACATTCCAGCTTTACTGCTAAATTGTATTCTTTAAAAACTTCTTTTAGCTTACCAACAACATTAAAATATAAATTGTACTCATCGCTATAATCTTGTTTTGCTGAGTAGCAATAGTTAATATGATATTTTTTTATTATTTCCTCATCAAAACCGTCAACATCTCTGCCCAATAAATCTCGTTTACTGACATACCATCCATAATTTTTATTAATTTCTTCTTCTGCTGCGCCTTTAATAACACTCAAAAAAAAGTGAATTAATGTTAGCAACAATCTTATGTTTTTCTAATTGAAGCGTAGAAGAATATTTTCTCTCTTCAAAATATAGCGAGACGTATTCAGTAATAGAATCTTTTTCTAATTCTCTACCAATCTGTATTCCTAAATAAAAAAGTTTCTCAGCATCTAAGCTTGACTTAAACAGCGCAGACAATTCATGTTCTAACTCATTTAACTTACTCATATATTTATAGTAGAATTTTTTTTATCAACTAACACTCTAACACACTCATAGCAACGTGTTTACTGTTTAAAGCAGCTTGTAAAAATGACCCGTTACTTCGTGAAAACAGCACTTAAGTTGATCATGTGAAATCGCTAACACGCTGTTCTAATAAACATGAGCGAATAAAAACCAATGTTGAAAATGGTCAATGTTAGGTGCTGTTTGACATGCCTATCAAATTAAAGCATCGGGCTATTCCTCAGCTATTTATACCAAGAGCTTTACACTTTAAGCAGATACAAGCTATCTAGCTTCTTGGCAATCCCTAGCCATGTCAGTAAACATTTTGCGTAATGAGCGATTATTCGTAATAGGTTGGAACAAGTATGTCATCAGTCACTCCGCCGCTTAGCCGATATCACCCTGTTGCAAACATTCGGCAAGGTTATTAAAGCGGATGCAGGGATTGTGCAGGTAATTTTCCGAAGGTTAGTTTATCAACAATTCAATAGATCGGTATCGTGCTGTCAACTTGCAACGCCCATGCATGAACGCCACCGGTCAGGTTTCTAATAGCTGTAAAACCATTCCGTTCTAAAAATATCCCAACCTGCATACTGCGCACGCCATGGTGGCAAATGCAGATAATTGGCTGCTGCGCATCCAGTTCGGACAGTCTGTCGGGAATGGAATTCATCGGCATCGTTAAGGATCCCTTAATATGACCGCCCTGAAACTCCCACGGCTCACGCACGTCGAGTAATAGGGGTTGCTCTCGTACTTCATCCGCAAGCCATGCGGCCAATTCAATGGGTGTCAAATTTTGCATAATTTTTCATATATAGGTGAGCCTTCGTGGTTGAATAAAGCCGCCTGCCTCTTTATGTGTTATGCCGAGTCTCATTTGATTCTCGGGCACATCTTATCGGTACAGTCACACCATGAACGCAATCAGGCATTGAAAATCAGCCTATCCAAACGGAGTAACTCATAGCTGTGCCGCTTGCAGCAATTTTTGTAGTTCACCTTGCTCATACATCTCGCGCATGATGTCGGAACCGCCAACAAATTCGCCCTTGATATAAAGCTGTGGAATGGTCGGCCAGTTAGCGTAGGACTTGATGCCATCTCGGATTTCCGGGTCAGCCAACACGTCCACCGTGAACAGATTCGACACGCCGCATGCTTTTAGCATCTGGATCGCAGCGCCGGAGAAGCCGCACTGCGGAAACTGGGGCGTACCTTTCATGTACAGCACAACCGAGTTGGTCGTCACTTGTTGGTTAATTCTTTTCTGAACAGCCATCATAATCATTCTCAAAAGTAGTTTAATTGTTGCTTTTAATCCACGCCTCAGGCGTGAAGGTTTGTATCGACAGTGCATGAATTTCTGTACGCATACGTTCACCCAGTGCCATATACACTAATTGATGTTGCTGCACCCTGTTTTTACCGGTGAATTTCTGGCTAACAATCACCGCCTCGAAATGCTGGCCGTCATCACCTTGCACTTCCACATAATCGCTAGACAAGCCATCCATGATGTAGCCTCTTAAGTCACTCGCTGTTAGCATCACATTCTCCCAATGTTAAAATTACTGTGAACACAGATAAGGCATACAGGAACGACCGCCATCACTATTCACCAAGTTTTTATAGATATAAATACAGGACTAATTTAGTCCTGTATTTACTTTATAATACCTGAGTAATTAAGTCAACTACTCTACTACTATGTAGTTGTAAGCTCGTTGTCAGCGAGCGCAGGGGCGATCAAGGTTCGGCAAGCCGTCGCCAACATCGTAGCAGCTTTATCGAGATCCATAATGCTCCGTAACCTAGCCTTTTTTGTCGGTTTTGGCGGCATCGTTGAAAAATTCATGCAACAACATGTCTAGCGCTTCTTTAACATCGTCATGCGCGGTCGCTTCTAGGCAGTGGGTGAAGGCGACCAAAGTGGCCAATCGGCATATGGCAGAAACTTTGGCTGTTCCTGCAAATCGTGCAAGCGAAGCAAGTCGACTGGATGGGACGCCTCTTTCTGGCAATTTGATACTCAGTGTAAAACAGCAGCTAACATTGACCATCTTTAGCATTGGTTTTTATTCGCTCATGAGTATTAGAACAGCATGTTAGCGATTTTACATGATCAACTTTAACGCTGTTTTTGCCGATTATCTGGTCAATTTACAAGCTGTTTGACAATTTAAAACCCGCCTAACAATGTATGCAGATTAATTAGATCACTACAAGTCGCTGCTGACCTTTCAGGTGCGCCGCTGAATCAGATGCCGAGCTTTTTAGCCAAAAACTGTATAGATGTGTAGCATTTTAGAATAGAGTCAATTGGTTAGAAAATATTTAACCGACCGAAAACCGAAAAATACTCCAAAATGATGCCTTATCACCTTTGCAAATGTGATCATTGATAAAATAATGAGCTCCAAATGTTCATGTTGAATGTCGTCTTTAATTGGAGCGCCAAACGGTACCGGTGTTTTGAATTGATATTAGTGGGGGTTGGTTTTTGCGTTAACGGGTAGTAATGGCTAATTCTATTTACGATGAAAATGACAGAATTTTGTCGAACAATGTGTTAGTCTCACTTTTTTTTAACTAAAAAATAAACATGTTGGAATTTAATATTAATAAAGTATCGGAATTGATTAGCAAGCTAACTTCAATTATACCGATTGAAAATCTACTAGAAGCTGTTATTTTTGGTTCGTCTGCGATTACTTTACACCAAATAAACTTAGAACGAACAATTAATGACCTAGATATTTTTGTTTCAGATACAGATTATGAAAAGCTAAAACAACTTTCTAATATTAAAGAATTAAAGAAAATAAGCAAGAATATAGAAAACACGGTATTAACACTTAAAGTAACTGGAATTGAACATATAGAAATTTTAAAGTCTTTTCCGGGCGTTAACCACAAAGAGGTTTTATCAAAAGCCTCAGTTAAAAATCACTCTAAGCAAATGAAGGTTTCAAGTATTGAAGATTTAGTGAATTGGAAAACTGTTCAAGGCCGACCCAAAGACCTTTGTGATCTTATTATTATTCAGAACTACTTAAAATCATTGCCTAATCTGTAAGTTTATCAATATGTTGGCTCCTTAGGATATTTAGCATCCGGCTTCGCTAAGCCTATACTCAATTATCTTTGCGACATCACCTGTCGGATCTAAAGGCAAATATGACCAGGATTCATATTGATCACTCAGTACTTTGGCTGCACCGTAATCAATAAGTTTACCGACTAATTCCCTATGATAAATTTCAGTAGCATCTTCACTTAAATCGACCAATAAAGGCTTGCCGGTAAAAGCTGCTTCAGAACACATGGATAAAGAATCGCCCGTAATGATAAACAAATCAGCATGAGCAAGCAGAGCATGATAGAAACTCTTATCTTTTTGCTGCCAATCGAAAAAAAAGTAGTTTAATCCCGCTAAATTATCGAGCAAAGTAGTCAACGCAGATTCAGGCGTTCTGCGACTATTTGTTATCACCAGAAATCCCCCCATTGATTTAACTACACTAGCAATACGTTGTGCCAATTGAATGACATGGGTCTCATTAAACCCATCGCAGTAGCGGGTATTACCACCCAGTAACAGGGCAATGACAGGCTTTGGTAAGCTACTAAAATAATCGTCATGTTGCTGGTACGCTTCAGAAAGAAGATCAGGGGTAAGATTATGCAGTACGGAAATAAGAGGCACAATATTAGTGCCGCTAAACTGAGGAGAAGCGATCAGGTCGTATTCAGAAAGTCGTGGGTGAGGTGAATCTGGCAAAATGGATGCGAGATAAATATTTAGACAATCTCCAAAAAGCATTTTTAAATCTGCTATTTCGGCAGTGGTATCCTCGCCAGTGCCACTAATAATGAGTAGCTTTTGTTTATTACCTTGGGTACTCTGAATATAACGCTCTTTAAGAATCTGTTTGTAAGTAATAGGGTTACTGCATGGCATGGGTATGATTTCATAAAAGTAACCCAAGCGTTCTGCAAGTCCAATACGTGCATTTAACTCACCTGTGTAAGCACTGTCCACAACCCAAACCAACGGCACTAACATCGACACACCTCTTGTTTATCAATATCTTTTGCAATAGTTCGCGCAGCAATTGCCCCATCTGCGATTGCAGTAACAACCGATTGTAATTCTAGATTAGCAACATCACCAATTGCATAGACTGACGCAATTGAAGTACGACGCTCAGCATCTGTTTCAATATATCCACCAATTTGGGTCTTTATATTTGCAAGCTTATCTATTGTTAGCAAAAATTCACTATTAGCTTTGTAGCCAATGCGCACAAAAACCCTATCTACTTTTATCTTAGTAACATCCGCGCTTGATGAGCTTAAGGTCAATTCGATTCTGTCTTCAAGTTGACTAAAATCAATAATCTGTACTTGCGTATATTCTTTTACCCGTCCCTGATTCATGAGAGATTGAACTTCATTGCGAATCTTTTTTTGTGCTTTTGGCTGTGAACGCATCAGCAAATAGGTTTGTGTCGCAACCATTGCCACATCATGCGCAGTGAAATGAGCATTATCGCCACCACCAATGACCGCTACAGTTTTACCTCGTAAACTTTCCAATTGCGTAAGGTGATCAGTTGGATAACAATCAATTAGTCCTGCATCAAACAGCGAGTTAAATCCAGGTATTTTGCAGAATACTTCGGATCCTATAGTGCGCGCTCCCGTGGCAATAACAATCCCTTTAACGGACAATATGCTTTTATTTTCAGCTTTTTTTTGCACATAAACCTGGAAACCAGATGCTATGTTTTCGATAGCGACGAGTTTTGAATTGTAGCTAACAGGTATTTTTTCTTCGATGATGTGATTACTATATTTCTGGGCAAGTTCTTGACTTGTTAGGCCCTGAAAACCCAATACCCAGCGATTTATTCTATCAATGTCTTGTAACTGCCCGCCGAGTGATGCATTTTTCTCAATAATTTCAGGTAGCAAACCCAGTTGTTTTAACCATAAGGCACAAGACATTCCCGCGACACCACCACCAATTATAAGAACTCGTGAGTTGCCATCTGATAAATCTTCACTGGTATTTAGAGTGTTCCGCTTTAGAGTCATATTGGCTTTATGTCTATGTTTAATATTACTTAAATTATTTTTACTCTAGGGTTCCTAAGAATATGTTAGAGAGACAATTTAGTTGTCGCTCGGAATTCACACAAATAATTTCAGATATCTGTGTATAAAGCATAAGGTTAGATATTATTAGGAATAACAGTAGTTATTATTCAATATAAGTTATAAACAACCTTAATTTTTTAAGTTTTGATACTCATTTCAAGTTGTTAATGTATCAGCTAAATCTTTAATAGCAAAAATATACACTCTTTCTGGCATCATGACTGTTGCAATTATATGACAAGATTTTAAAAAATCTTTTCTGTTAATTAACTTATGTAAAGCAGCTTAGAAAATGGCCAGCTAATTCGCGAAGACAGTGCCAAAGTTGATCATGTGAAATAACTAATGAATTGTTTTAATAGTAAGTGATCGAGTAGGGCAAACGCTGAATATGTTTAATGTTAGCTGCTGTTTTACAAATCTCTCTGCTTGCTACCAAAGTAATATCCAGCAAATGCTGTGGTTATAAAGAAAGCCAGTATTACCCAAGGGAAGACCGTATCTGCAACACTCATCGTATTCTCTTATAATTAAGTTTTCTAAGATATCCAAGCTAAAACAACGGTTGGACAATTGGTATTGTTTGATTTTGATAATGAAGACTTACCCACCGAGAACAGTGCCTTGATGGCAACCCAAAGCAGAGCGTATCTCTCAACGCTACACCACCGATTGGAAAAAGTTGGTCTTGGTTAAGTAGTTATGACAACCAATCAGCTAACATTAACATCGGTACACGTTCAAATTCTCGTGTGTTATTCAATTGGTGAGAAAGCCCAATCGCAGCAATTTGAAGATCGTAAGGTCCAATCAGCGTACCTTGTGTTGCTAAATGAGAACGTATCTCTCCAAAATGCAAGGCTGCATGATCATCAAATGGCAAGCTAGGGAAATAAGTAAACAGCAGTTCTAAATTAGCTTTATTGGCATTAACACGTTGACTCTTACAAGCCCCATACCATAACTCTGCTTTAACAGGTGCACAAAGATAAATATGATTTTCACCCGCTTCTAATATGCGCTGTACAACAGTTTGATTGTTTTTTAACCAAGCGATACAAATATTACTATCTAACAGATAACGACTCTTTCAAATGAATCTCTAAATACATCTTCGCCTAGATCAGAGTCATCAATATGATCAGGAAAATCATCACCTAATGTGCCGGCGACAGCCAATACGCGCTCTTCCCAAGTCGTCACTTTACCTGAAGAAGATACTATAGGTAACACGATAATTTCGGCTTCCGTGCATCCCGAAAATTCAAGCGGTAGATCAA
>CAMDNJ010000112.1 GCA_945902915.1 Crenothrix polyspora
ATCACAGATCCCTGAGTTAATTTTAAAAGGTTTTTAATTGGAATTTTAGTGCGGCCTAATTCAACGGTCAGGCTTACAGGAATATCGTATATGAAATTAAGTTCAGGATGTTGAATTTCTTGGTTATTTTCTTCTATTAAATCATTAAATACATGTTTAGTGTTAATAGATTCAGCTTGATTTGGATCATTATTGATATTTATTTGGTTGGTCATTTTTGTTTTCCTAACTTTCGTTATGCGAATTTTCAATTAAACTTTCAATGCGTAAAGCATATTTACCTTTTAATTTGCCATAACTACATTCCATGGCTTGAATATCATTGACTGTAACAGTAATGATTTCAGGTAGTTCTAGAGAAATGACATCATTAACTTTCATATTTTGTATGTCGCCTAAAGTTAAATTTATAGTTGTTAAATTAGCTTTAAGTTCGACATCAAGGCTTTGTACTTCACGTTTTAAAATAGCTTCCCAGTTTTGATCAACCGCTGTTGATTGATGAGTTGTTTTGTTTTGTAATAGATCTTGAATCGATGAAATTAGGCTAATCGGAATGCATAAGTTTAAACTACCAGATAAAGAGCCTATTTCAATTTTAAATGAAGTTGTTAGTACAAAATCGTTAGGTTGGGTAATGTTGGCAAACTTTGGGTCAGTTTCAGTTCTTATTAAATCAATATTAACTTTGTAAATTTCTTCCCATGCTTCTTGAAGCGATTCAAAGGTAACTTTTAAGATATGATTAGCAATTCGTTGTTCTGTTTGGGTGCATTCTCGGTGACCAAAATTATTAGGAAAGTTACCAATACTGCCGAACAAGTTATCTACAATCATAAATATAAGATTATAGTCGATTATTACCAAGGCATTGCCTGGTAAAGGATTTATTTTTATAATATAAATGCTACGGGGTGAGAATAAATCTTGTGTAAAATCGCTGTATTTTTCGGTGCATAAAGATCCAGCAGTTATTTCTACATTCTTACATAGTAAATTAAATAATCCAGTCTTTAAACTTTTTCTAAAACGTTCATTGATGTGTTCAAGAGAAGGAAATAAATTTTCATCAATATGTTTTTGAGATGAAAATGCATATGGATTAACATCTATATTGCTATTTAATTTATTTTCACTGTGTTTTTCAGTCAGACCAATCAATAGTGATTCTAACTCAGATTGTTCAAGAAATTTTTCATTTAGGGTCATTTTTTTTACTATATCATGAGTTTTGAGCTGAAATGGTTGAAAAATAAGCTATTATTTTTCTTGTAGTGTATTGGTGGAAATAAAAAATATATTACACGTAAGTGTTAATTAATCCATGTTTTGTTATAGTCGTACTACTACTATTACTGCTGTTATTGCCATCGGTATTTGCTGTTTCAGTCATATTATTAACTGACTCACGAGGTGCTTTTTGTTCCCTACCTTCTGAGTTCTTGCTTTGTGAGCTAACGCTGGTTTGACCGAGTTGAATGCCGGACTGATCAAAAATTGCGCCAAGCTGTTGAATTGAATCGTTTATTATCTGTCGGACGTCTGGGTTATTTACAACAAAGTGTATTGATGTTTGTTGATTGGCGTTCATTTGAAGTTGCACTTGAATGGGGCCCAAATGTTCAGGGTTTATACTAATACTTGCACTGTTTATATTGTTATGGCCCATGAAAATAACGCGCTGGTTAAATGCTTCGGTCCATCCTGGTTGATACAAATTTGTACTTATTTGATAATTCGCAGTTGATGCGTTATTTGAAATGGGTAGTTTCAAAATATCCGCTCCAACTTGATTTTCAATGGTTGCAATATTTAATAATGTTGCAGAGCTGGGTATATTCAAATCATTTCCGGAACGACTCATATTTGAAGCAATGGCATTTTGGGTATTAGATGATGTATTTACTGTTGTTGCAACGCTTTGAGATGTAGCCTCAGTATTGCTTGACACCGCAGGCGTTGAGCCTAGTGAACTTTCTTTAATGTCTATAGCATGTTTAGATGATTTTAAATCCTTAACTGAACTATTAATATCTGGGGCAATGTTGTTTTGGGTATTAGAAGAAGTTTTTAATAGTGATTCAATACTTTGATTTGTAAGGATAGCATTGCTTTGTGCTGCAGGTATAGAATCTGTCGTAGATTGATTTGTAAGCATAGCATTGCTTTGTACAGCGGGTATTGAAGCTGTTGTGCCATTAGTTAGGGCACTATCACGTTTTAAGTCAGGATTATAATGAGTGAAATTATTGTTTGCAATTAAGAGTTCAGCTTGAATATTTGGGTTAATTGAATCATTTTTATTTTCTTCATTACTAGCTATGGCTTTTGTTTCACTGGTATTGTTAGTTTTAACTGTTGTTGCTGGTTTTTCTTGAGTATTCGCAGCTGTACTCTTTGAATTATTTTCCTCGTTAAAGCGGGTTAATTTGTTAGATATATTGCGATCATTGCTTGATATGGAGGGTTTTTCAAGAGTCGCAGTGGCATTATCGTCTTTTGTAGTTATCAAATGTTCATCTAATAACGAATTGAAACTTTTTTGATTGGAATCTTCTTTTATATTAGTTTTCTCAGAAAACTTGCTGAAAGAGTTGATAATTGATTCGGTTGGATTAATACTGCTCATAATTTCACCTGCTGTGCACGAGAAGATAATTCATCATTTTGTTTTTGTTCAGTTTTGTTTTCATTAGTTCGAATAACTAACTGATTGCGATTCTTTAACGTATTGAATGATAGGCGCTCTTTTTCATAACGTAGCCATTCATTGCGGTAATTCTCAACTATTTGTAGACTACAATATACAGCATGTTGTTGTTGCATAACTGCTTTATTGAGATTGGATAAAAATGTTTGGTAATTATTATATATGCTTATGTTTAAGCCCGAGGACATTTTATCTCAAGCTGTTCTCCATAATGATTACGGTAATCTTCTAATAATGCTAACTTTTCAAGCTCTTGTTTATAATCAGCATTACTTTGACTAAGTTGTATAGCCGCTTTATCGGATTTACGCCTAGTTAATTCAATTAGTATGGGTATTGAAGATTTTACAGTCATATTAATCTCGCCTTATTAATTAAATCTTATTGCTTAAAAAGTATATATAAGTCGTTCAAACTTTGGTCAACATCAACACAATCATCAATATTCTGTTGTAGAAATTTTGTAATTCTTTCATGCATAGATATTGCTGTATCAAGTAAAGGATTACTTCCTGAGTTATAAGCCCCCACATTGATTAGATCTAGGTTGCGCTGATAAACAGACAGTAATTGTTTTAAGCGACGAGCCGTAGCTTGATGATCATTATCAGTAATGCTATGCATAGCTCGACTAATTGATTGCTCAATGTCTATAGCAGGGTAATGTCCCGAATCCGCTAAGGTGCGGCTTAACACGATATGGCCATCAAGAATTGCTCTAGCAGAATCAGCAATAGGGTCTAGTTGATCATCACCTTCTGTTAATACGGTATAAAAGGCAGTGATTGAGCCACCTCCGGCTTCACCATTTCCCGCTCGTTCTACTAATGCAGGTAACTTTGCAAACACAGAAGGTGGATAACCTTTAGTGGCAGGTGGTTCGCCAATAGCCAGAGCAATTTCTCGTTGAGCCATTGCAAAGCGAGTTAAAGAATCCATGATTAAGAGCACATTTTTACCTTCATCTCGAAAATGCTCTGCGATAACCGTTGCATAAGTAGCGCCCTGTAATCGTAGTAATGGCGGTAAGTCAGCTGGGGCAGCAACCACTACAGAACGAGCTAAGCCCTCATTCCCTAAAATATTTTCAATAAACTCTTTAACCTCACGGCCTCGTTCTCCAATCAAGCCGACCACAATCACATCTGCCGATGTGTAACGAGCCATCATGCCCAGTAATACGCTTTTACCTACCCCTGAGCCTGCAAATAAGCCCATTCGTTGTCCACGACCGACCGATAACATGCTATTTATTGCTCGAATACCAACGTCTAATACTGTAGTTATAGGCTCTCGTCGCAATGGATTTATAGGTTGTGAATATAAAGGAGCTGTTTTAAATCCATAAATAGGGCCTAGTGCATCAATCGGTTGACCTGTTGCATCTAATGCTCGACCTAATAACGCGTCTCCAACTGGAACTCGACGTCCATGAGTTAAGGTATGATCAGTTTTGTTTTCGTGGTGAAAAAGTGTGGGTGGCAGTTTTTCGACATAACTAGGAATAACAAGAGCACCAGGTTGAACGCCTTCTACATCACCTAGCGGCATTAGAAATAAACGCTCATTGCCAAAACCAACTACTTCGGCATCTAAGCGATGACCGCTAGTTAATGGGATATGGCAAGGGCTTCCAATAGCCAGCTTTAAACCGGTAGCTTCCATCACTAAACCTGCAACCCGAGTAATACGACCAAAACACTGAATACTTTCTTGACCTTTTAATTGGTCCTGACAATTTTTTAGAAAAGGTATCCATATATTATTTTGTGCTTTCATAGGCTAACGAGATTTTAACCACTCATTATTTTGACCTAATGATAGTTGTAAGTGTTGCCAGCGATTTGCAATAGTTGCATCAATTTCATTAGTTGAGGTGTTAATTTTGCAACCGCCAGCTTCAATATTTGGGTCTTTTATAATTTTCCAGCCTGATTGCATTAATTGTTGACCTAGTGCTTCATCGACTAAATTCCCATCTAGTGGGTTTATATAGAGTTTAGCCGGCAATTCTAAACAGGGCAGGGCATTAAGGGACTGTTCTATAACGTTGATCAATAAATCTGGTTGTACAGTTAAGGCAGTATTAACCATGGCCTGAGCCAAATATAAACTTAAATCTAAAATCTGTGTTGCAGTATTCTCTCTTGCCTCGTTTAGATCGATTTCATAGCCAGCCAAAAGCACATTAAACTTTTCACTTAATTGTAATTGCAGTTGTTTGTAGTCTTCTTCTGCTTTTAACGTGGATTCATTTAAACCTTGTTCTAAGCCTAGTTCCAAACCGTCAGCATAACCTTGATCAAAACCAGCTTGATAAGCTTGTGCAGGATCTGAATTGACTTTTTGTTCAATGTTTAAAGACGTTAAATGATCAATACTACTTTCCTGATTCGTTTTAAGAGAGTCATTAATATCATCAAAGGATTGTAATTCCCATGTGTTATAACTACCTTGAATTGAGTCTGGGTTGGAACTAAACAAAATAGGACTCACTAGCTGGGTGGATATTAATCTTATCGCCATCAGCTAAGTGTCTGATGATGTTTAAAATTTCTTTCTGGTGTTTATCTATATCTTTAAGTTTGACTGGACCTTGCGCTTTAACGTTATCACTTAACATTTCTGAGGCTCGTTCTGTCATATTACGGAAGAATTTTTCTTTTAACTCTTCTTTTGCACCCTTGAGTGCAACGATGAGAGACTCAGGAGCTACTAATGGTAATATCTGTTGAATATCTTTATCATTTAGATTTATTATGTCTTCAAAATTAAATAATTGATTCTTAATTTTTTCAGTCACATCTGCATTAATTTCATTGAGTTTTGATAATAGGCCAGACTCAATACCATTTTCTAAACAGTTGATAATAGACGCTGTAGAGCGAATGCCATCAATAGGCAATGCTTTATAAATATTATTTCCGATTAATAATTCAGATAATGAATCATTTAGTTCATTAAGCGCAATCGGTTGTATAGTATCAATACTGGTAATTCTTAAAACCACTTCCGTTCTAATATTTTCAGGTAGTTTCATCAGTACTTCGCTTGCTTGCATAGGCTCAAGATGAACCATAATAACGGCTATGATCTGAGGATGTTCATGGGCAATTAAATCTGCAACAGCTCTGCTTTCCATATGCTTTAGGTATTCAATTCCAGAAACGTCACGATTGACCTGAATTCTATTGAGTAGATTCGTGCCTTTCGCTTCACCGAGCGCTTGGGTGAGTACATCACGTATATAATTCTCTGAATCAATCCCAAATAATGATTGAGTGATTGAATCCTCGTGAAATTCTTTTAAAACTAGCTCAAGATCTTCATTCGAAACGCTTTTCATAGCTGACATGGCGCTACCTAACTTTTCAATTTCATGATGATCTAAGAATTTTAGAGCCTCGGCGGCTTCATTTTGTCCCAACGCAAGCATTAAAATTGCGGCTTTTTGAATGTTAGCTTCAGTCATTGGTTCATCCAGTTTTTAATGACACTCGCCACTACTTGAGGGTTATCAGCCGCCATTTTTCTGGTCGCCTCAATAGTTGAAAATTGGCCATTAACTTGTGTTTGGTTTAGATCAAGCTGTAGTTCAGTATCTTTTTTATTTGAAAGTACAAGTTTAACCAAAGGTTTAAGAACTGAGAAAAGATAAGCGATGATTGAAAGTCCGAGCAGATACTGAAAAACTATCCTAGCATTATCAATGCTTAAAAATTGATTCCAGAAAATAGGCGGTTCGATTTGCTCTGTTACTCTATTTTTAAAAGCGATATTAGCGACACTTAGTTCATCACCACGCTCTTCTTTATAACCCATCGCTTGTTTTACTAAATTAGTAATCTGTAATTTATCTTCTTCATTGATAGCGATACTGATAGATTTACCATGGCTATCGAGTTCGGTTTTATTGTTGACGACAACAGCAACCGTTAGGCGATTGATAGTCCCTGTAGGATTTTTAATAAAACGAACAGTTTTATCAACTTCATAATTAGTTGTAGTTTCATGTTCGTTATTTGTTTGACTAGGGTTAGTCGTTGTTGGTATTGCTTGGTTAAGAATCGGTAATTGATTGAGCTGGCTAAGTTGATTAATTTGGCCGGGTTGGTTCGAATAGGCACCGGGTACACCACCAACTTTATTGTTGTCATCGTTAGAGGCTGATTTGGAATGCTCGCTACGTTTAGCAACGTTGGTAGTGGCATTATTAGGCGTATAAATTTCTGCTGCTTGCTCACTATGGGAAAAATCAACATCAGCGGTCGCTTCAGCACGAATATTTTCCTGGCCTAAAATAGGGATAAGAATTGATTCAATTCTCCGTACGATACCCTTTTGTAACTCGTCAATATATTTTAGTTGGGTTTGATCAAGCATATTATCTGTAGATTGATTATCTACTTTGCTTAGTAAGTTACCATTTTGATCAATGATGGTTACGTTTTCAGCTAATAGTTCAGGAACACTACTAGAAATAAGGTGCAAAATACCATTAACCTGCTGTAGTTCTAATTTTCTACTGGGATGCAAAGATAAAATGACTGAGGCGGTTGGTTTTTGTATGTCGCGAACAAAGACAGAAGGTTTAGGAATCGCTAAATGCACTCTAGAGGTTTCGACAGAGGCTATAGAATTGATAGATCTAGCTAATTCACCTTCAAGAGCTCGTTGGAAATTCAGTTGTTCTAAAAATTGTGAGGTACCCAGTTTTTGGTTTTCCATTAGTTCGAAACCGATACCGCCTGTTTTAGGTAAGCCTTGGGTAGCTAGTTTCAATTTTACATCATGGACTCGATCAGCTGGCACTAGGATAGCAGCGCCATTTTGGGCATACTGATAAGGTACGTTCATTTGTTGTAGGGCGGCAATAACTTCGCCGCCATCTCGATCAGAGTAATTAGAAACTAAAAGCTTATAATCTGGCTTGTCAACTAACACCCACGTCGTAAGTATAGCGCCTATAACTAAAGTAATAGTAAGCCCTATAGCAATATTAGTGCCCCATGAACTCTGTAAAAATTTTTTTAATGTAGTATTGGACTCATTCATTGCTGACATAATAGTAAATTGAATAGGTATTTATTTGCTAAATAATATTATATAACCATATTAAAGAAGTAAATTCTATATAACACAGTTAATAATTTCAGAAATTCTTACTAAGCCATGGATTACTTATAAAAAATTGTATACATATAGTGGGTCGATTAAGTTTTAAGGGCCATAGTTTAAATGGACATTATAGGTATAAATACTTACAGCAATATTACACTATTATGATAATATAGATATTATTATAAATTAAGTATCCCGAATTCATATAATAAATGCAACACTCTTTAAAAAGGCTAGATGGT
>CAMDNJ010000113.1 GCA_945902915.1 Crenothrix polyspora
GAACTGTAATAGCTGGTGTGGATGGTGAAGAGTTCAATCTACGAAGCAAGCTTTAAGCCTAAGGGTGGATACGTCTTCTTCACCATCCGCCCGATGATCAATCGGGGATTCTGATCTTTTAAGAGATAAGAATCAAGATATAAGGGTGGGTTCGCCGTTAGGCAATCCACCGCAAAACGGCTGGCTGTCATCGTCGGTTTGCTGGCGCTAAACCACCCTACACCATACTATTGATTTAGGTTTTATTATGCTGAAATGGAAAGCCAGGTAAGCAATGTTCACCGCTCACCATTTTTATCAGCAAAAGGTGGGCAAACAAACAATAAATAAATACTTGCTTAGATTCCAGTCATAACTGCCATTGATAATAAAAAAATTTGTAAACCGTACACAACTATTGTTTGTTGTCTTTGCCAGCCTTAATTAAAAAGTAAGGCATATGACCTATTGAGTGTGTCATATGCCACACTTTTTATCTTTATTACCTAAATGAACCTTAAAAAACAGAGCTTTTAGTCACTTATCAACAAACAAAACTAATAGATAATGCAAACACTATGCCAACTATAGCGGCATAGTGTCGCGCGGCAATATGTCACATTTTCAGGCCTCTTGATTGTCATTAGAATGCTTGCAACTCTTCTGTGCTCCTGCTGTTAAAGGATTAGAGTTACCTTCCTTCCTCTCTAATACGGCCAGTTTCTTGGCCGTATCTTTTTTATACTTTTGGTGCGAATCATGAAAAGATGCCATTTAATTGATATTCCCCCTATCAGCAATGATGAAGAATTTATTAGACAAGTTGCTTTTCACGAAGCAGGCCACGCCGCCGCGATTCATATTAGAAACAAACAACAACAACTGCCACCTATCTACTTTCAAATCTACATTAATCATGCTTATAAAGGCAATGAATGTACTTACAGTGCCTATGAAAACGCTAATGCCTATTTAACTAAAATAGAAGATGGTCGCTTAATTCATACCCTGCCTTCTTCTGTTGCTAAGGCGATTAGTGATTTCACGCCAACGCAAGAATTCCAATATCAAGTCGCTTTTGAAGCCGATATCGTTAATTTGTTGGCAGGCCCGCTGTCTGAAGCGAACTATATTGCCCTGCGAGATGATGAACCTTTCAATGCAAATCTTGTTCATCTTGATGCCTTACATTTTTACGGTGGTCGTTCTGACATAGCAACCATTAACGACTATATCGATTGCCTTGAGCTGACTCTAGCGCAGCGCCAAGCAAAATTAATCGCACTCTTTTTAAAAGCCTTTGCCTTCATTAAAGACCCAGCAAATTGGCGCGCAATTTTAACGTTAGCGGAATATATTATTTCCAGCAAAAAAAACATCATCGTTTATGAAGATATTGCTAATGTATTAGCCATCTTATAAGCATGACTATTTAAACACTATGATCTATTTGTATAACAGTACATAGTATTGTTATTCTAGAGACTTAGTAACTAGCCGTAAGCACGCTGTTTGGCCAATCATTTGCCTAGCCAAGCTTAATTATCAATCTAACCCTAAGGAGAATTTATGACTGAAATGACACGTAGAAAATTTTTAGCAGCCACCAGTGCTGCTGGTGTTGCTATTGGCCTTGCAAATTCAAGTTTAGTAAGCGCGGCAGATGCACTGGTTTCGCCAGCAGCAATTTTTCCTAGCCCAGCACTGCCTTATCAAGAAGCGGCCTTAGAGCCGGTCATAAGTGCAAGAACAGTAGGCTTTCACTACAACAAACACCATTTAGGCGCTTTAAAAGGTCTAAATGATGCTTTGCTGTTGCCGGAATATAAAGCTTATGCCAGTAAATCTATAGAAGAAATTATGTTGTTATCGGCTAATAAGCCAGAACTGAGTAAGTTATTTAATGGCGCCGCGTCTGCCATTAATCACGAGTTTTATTGGGCGAGCATGATGCCCAATGGCGGTGATAACGCTAAACCCAGTGGAAAATTGTTAACACTGCTTGAGGCTAGTTTTGGTGATGTCGCAAACTTTAAAAACAAGTTTAGAGATATTGGCGTTGCTCATGTCGGTTCTGGGTACGTTTGGTTGGTTGAGAACCAAGGCAAGCTTGAAATAATGTCGCTGAATAATCTCGATAACCCAAAAATGCGCGGCTTGAAACCGCTGTTGGCGGTTGATATCTACGAGCATGCTTATTATCTGGACTATCAGAATCTTCGTAAAGACTACTTGCAAGCTGTGCTTGATAAGTTACTTAATTGGAATATGGCAGCGGCACGTTTACAGGCATAAATAATCGCTTCCATACTCTGCGCTCATCGTTATACACACACTTAAGTAAACCGTTATGCCGGCCGGGAAGCCGGTATCCACTGCCATGGATGTTAATCTGTATACATCCATGTAGCCTAGATTCCGGCAGTCCATGCCGGAATGACGTGCTTTAAAACTTGGGTATAACGATAAGTGCTCTGCGCCCCTGCCCACAGTTAAGTAGTTAGTTACTTGGAGTAAAACAGCTTTAGCTGTTTTAAAAGGCAATAACTGAAGCGTTTAATAATCAATGGATCATGTTATGAAAAAATTTTGTTACTGAGTATAATTATTATCACAGTGCCTGTTATGGCAATGATAAGCGCTATTCAACAGAAATGACTACCCACTTAGCACGGGACAATGCGCTTGCGTAGATGTTACAGTAGCTTGGGCTAACGGCTCTATCGTTAACCCAAGCTACTGCCGAGTAGTGTGGGTTACGAAAAGCATGCAGCCCAACAACTTCTTGTCCCGTCTTAAGTGGGTAGCAACAGAGACAAATAAGCTTGCTGCGCCTGGCTTTTCTAGTGACTAAAACTTAATGATAGGTGAGTGCGATGAGTGTTGCAGATACAATTTTTCCGTGGGTTATTTTGGGTTTGTTTGTGGCGGTCGCCATGGCTGGCTACTATTTTGGTAGTAAGCGCGGGCATTGAAGTATCTCTTAATTTCCTATAAAATACATGGTATTAAGGTAAATCGTTGCAGATACTGCGTTGATTAAAAGAAGTTATTCAAAAAGGTATATTGTGGAATATTGTGATTATTGTAGTTTAGAAGTGAAGGTGACTGGGTTTAAGATAGACTACAAGGATAGTAAAAAGATTTTTTGTTGTGAAGGCTGTAAAGCTATTTACACGTTATTTGGTGAAGCTCATTTAGAAAAAAACAATGAAAAAGTAGCGAGTTCAGTGAGTCATTGATAGCTATATCATGATGTTTAAGGGCTACCAACTTAAAGCGGGACAGCTTCAGCTCAGACGAAAGGCTCAGGGCGAAAGATTAAGCCTAGGAGGCTAGCAACTTAAGGCATGACAGATACTAGCTTAACCCTTTGCTCTTCGCCCTTTGTCTGCGCTTAGGAGAGCCCTTTCTAAAAGTGAGCGATTAAGCTAGTGTCCCGTGTTAAATTGGTAGCCCGTTTAAGTCAGTTTAAATTTTGACTGGCTTAAAGAAAATCAAAGGTCATAGCATTCAATACCCGAGTTATGTTTTTTAGTTTGAAAAAGTCTCGACCACCAATTGCCTTGCTTAGCCGCACAGGCTTCTATTAAGGCTTTTCTTTCGACTTTTTTCTTTTTGTGCTCGCATTTTTTTAGGCAGAATGTCTTCTTAATGCCACCCTGCTTAGAGCAATGCTCATCACATGACATAGGAAGTGTTTTCTGCTCTACTAGAATTGGTTCAGGTAAAGGCGTAGGAGTCGCTATTTGTAGTGGAGCAGGTGCTTTGTGAGGAAAAAAGGAACATCCACTCAAAGTTAACGCCAGCAATAACGATGCAAAAACTAACTTACTACCCATGATGCTACTGCCACTAATCTTACAAAGATGTAAGCTTACAAGGATGTAATGAATTAATCAATGTGCAACAGTTTTCTAACAAATTCAAATCATAAGAAAAGAACAAAGCCACCCAGATGAAATTTCTTTTTGGGGGGGTAGTGCCCCTCTTTGGGATTACAATCCATCTAGCCTAGATTCCGCCAGCGCTGCGTGAGTCTATTCAAAACACATAAAACTAGGTTATTTGACCTAGGTAATCAGTTAAATAACCTAGTTTAATTAAAAAGTGGCGTGCGAAGCTTCAGCTATTACCTTTTTAAAACAGCTGAAGCTGTTTTACTCCAAATTAACTGTGGACAGTACTTTGTAGAGTGGGACTGAATAATTACAATTATTTCACTGCTGTTCTGGTGATTTTAAGCCTTGCTATTTCATGGTTGGTGTTAATTGGCCTCTTATTTGCATAGTAAAAGCTGATTGTGTAAGTTTTAACGGAGTATTGTTCTGTTGATGGCACACGCAAATCCATCTTATTATAACTAACCCTGATGGCCATAATAATGGCAAAGCTGGGGCAGTCTTTACACGCGAGTATGTATGATTAAATCAGAGTTAATACAAAATTTATCTGAAAAGTTAACGTTTTTATCCAGCCAAGAGGTAGAGGCGGCAGTCAATTTAATGTTTGAACAAATGATTAAGTCTTTAGAACAAGGTGATCGTATCGAAATTAGAGGTTTTGGCTCTTTTACTGTACAGCAAAGGCCTCCGAGACTTGGACATAATCCAAAAACAGGTGAGAGGTTAATGATACCGGCCAGACTAATGCCTCATTTTAAACCGGGCAAAGAATTCAGGGCTAGAGTGGATTCTATTCGATGATTAATTCGATGCACTGAGAGCCGAAGTTTAATTTATCACTGCTTTTACCTTGATTGGTGCATTCTTAATAGCTACAGCGACAAGGTGGCGCAGAGCTATGGTTTAGAGTTAAGGCACGCTGACTTGTCGTTGTTTTGTTAAAAAGTGTGGCATATGCCACATACAATAGGTTAAATAACCTAGTTTAATTAATTTAGGCTTTCAGTGGTAGACTGTAGGCCTTGAATATCAAGGAATTGTTAAGTTGGCACTCTTTGTGCTTTATATATTATCGGTTTGCTAAGTAGTTTTACTCAATGCTTAGGCTATTAATAATAATTAGACAGAGAGACTGTATGAATCAAATTAAACCTCCTTTTCCGCTCAAGCCTTGCAGTGCATTGATTTGCCTGCTAATGCTTGCAGCGCCATTAGCCATGGCTGATACCGAAATTACGCCTGCCTCTAGCGCAGATAAAGCAGAAGCCAGCAAAAAAGCAGATAGCAGTGTAAGCACTAAAGCTGTAGTGTTGGAACAAAATAAGGCGGTTAAAAAAAATAATACTACAGACCTAGAGTCGAAAAAAAATCAACCTTCTGATAATACAGCATTTGAATTGGGCGAAGTGCTTGTATCTCCGGGGCTTACTTCAGGGCTTTCAAAAAAATTGCACAGCCGTGATATTTCAAGCTCTGTTGACATTATGAATGCCGATAAAATCCAAAATCAAAATGTACTAACCAGTTATGATTTATTTCAGCGCATGCCTGGGGTGCAAATTACCCAATTTAATCAAGGTATCACTACAGGTAAACTTTCATTCAGAGGCTTTAACGGCGAAGGCAATATTAATGGAGTCAAACTGTTGATTGATGGAATTCCTAGTAATACTAATGATGGAAACATGCCTTTTATCGACGCATTGTTTCCTTTAGATATTGAGTCTATTGAAGTTGTTAGAGGCACTAATGATCCTCGTTATGGCTTACATGCTATTGCCGGTAACGCGAATGTAACTACTGCACTGGGCGGTAATTACCTTAAGGGGCGAACAAGTTATGGTAGTTTTAATACTCATGACATTCAAACTGGAGCGGGCTATGAAAAAAATGGATTTACACAAAACTACAGTGTCTCTTATCGTTCAACTGACGGTTATCGGGACCATGCTACTTCAGATAAAAAAAGTTTCTCTGGCAAATGGTTTTATGCGCCTGAAAGTAAAAAGTATAAGGTTGGCTTAATAGCTAGATGGAGTGATGCAATTGCCCAAGAACCAGGGTATTTAACCTTAGCACAATCACGAGCTAACCCAACTCAATCTATGCCACATAATGCCAGTGATGGCGGCACAAGAGATGTTGGACAACTAAGCGGACATCTTGATGTTAATTTAAAAGATAATTTGTTCTGGTCTACCAAAAGTTATGCCAATATCTATAATGACCAACGTTTTGTTAGATTTAGTCAGAATGTAAGACAGCAAGAACGTGACGGTAATGAATTGCAATACGGCGGCACAACATCGCTCACTTACAGTCCTAAAATTGCTTGGTTAAATGACTTTTCTTTAGAAACGGGACTTGATACTCAATTACAAGATAATAAAAGTACGCGCTATACCACCAATAATACTATCCGCTCAGCAACTACTCGAAATCAAGCCTTTGACTTTAATGTGTATGGCGGTTATTTGACCGCTAAGATTAAGCCTTTTAAATGGTTAAGTTTGACACCTGGTTTTCGTGCTGACAGAATTGAAGGAGATTACACAAATCTGCTCAATAATAAGACTTATGCAATTAATGATTATGGAACTATTTGGCAACCTAAGTTTGGTGCAGTCATTACACCGCTAGAAGGCTATAGCCTCTATGGTAACTGGGGCCGTACTTTCCAAGTTGCAGTAGGTACAGGTACTTACCTTACTAATCCAAATCCTCTTAATGTCGCGCCCTCAATAAATGAAGGCTGGGAAGTGGGTGTTAAGTTGGAACCGGTTGATTGGGCTGAAGGTCGCGTTGCCTACTGGAAGCAATCAGCAACAAATGAATCTAGTAGAGTGCTCAATAGCGCGAATAATGATTCAACACAAATTGGTGCCACTGATAGGCAAGGCGTCGATGTACAAGTTAAAATTAAACCGTTCAAGCCAGTGAGTCTATGGACAGCTTATTCGATACAGGAAGCTATTGTAACTAAGCCACCCAGTAATCCTGCTCTAATAGGTACTCAAATTTCCAATACACCCAATCATATATTTTCAGGCGGTATCGATTACCAAGTAACACCGAAGCTGAAGTCCACCTTATGGACAACAGGGCAAGGCAGTTATTACACAGACCCTGCTAATGCAAATGGTAAGTTTGGTGACTATGCCTTGTTAAATCTAGATTTGGGATATCAAGTTAATAAAATAGTTGATGTGCAAATGCAATTTAAAAATCTGACAAATACCTATTGGGAATATGTTTGGCATGACGGCGCTCAAACCTTACATTCGCCTGGCGATGGTATCGCTGTATATGGCGCAATCAATGCTAAATATGATTTGTAGCTAAGAAAACATGACGGCTAGAACAGATATAACAGCGAATCGTCGTCTTCAATGGCGCAAGATTTGGCTGGGATTTCATCTCTATTTGGGATTGAGTCTTGGTCTGTTATTTGTTCTGGCTGGCCTTACTGGTAGCTTGCTGGTTTTTTATGTGGAGCTTGATGAAATTATCAATCCAAAATTGCAAATTTCAGTAACTCAAGCTCAGCAACAAGTTCAAGCCTATGAGACTGTTTTTCAGGCTATTCGTAAGTCGCATCCCGAGCGAAATGCTGCTTGGCGTTTGGAAATACCACGAAATAAACAAGCGGTGTTAATGGCGCGTTATTACAAACCTGTCGAAAAAGTCGGCCGGTCTTTTGCGCCACTGATGGTATGGATTAACCCTTATACTTCAGAAGTGATCAGTTCCCGTTTTTGGGGTGATTTTGTGATGACATGGCTATTTGATCTGCATTATGCCTTACTATTGGATCAAACTGGCAAAACGCTGATGGGTGTTGCTGGCATCTTATTATTAATGCTAATAGTTACGGGCATTTATTTATGGTGGCCTAGGTCTGATAAATTAAGGCAAGCACTATCGATTAAACGTAATGCAAGTAAACCCCGATTTGTTTTTGATTTACACAAAACCAATGGTGTTTATAGCTTTCTTATTTTATTTATATTAATAGTGAGTGGTGTGATTTTAGAGTTACCTGCTGTGTTTAAGCCAGCCATTAATTATTTATCACCCTTATATCAAGCAAAAACCAAAGAGTCGCAATGTCAAAATGAAT
>CAMDNJ010000114.1 GCA_945902915.1 Crenothrix polyspora
AGGTCTTTTTAATCTTTACTATTTTATTGTTAGTAGCATCGTTATTTAAGTTAGTTTCCATTATTTTTTTCCAAATAGTTATGAATTAATGCTTACATCATAAAGCAAAATGCCCTTGAAAATAAATAATAATCTACCAGGTGTCAATGTAGTTAGCACTTCGATAGTGTTAAACCAAGAAAGTTGGGCGCAACGCCAATAACATTCACTGTAGACGTTAAGCACCTTAAGGTAGTACCGGTTTAGTTCGGCATAGCATCGGCCAGAGTTGGAGCAAATACGAGAATAGTCGGCATAGCATCGCGCAAAAGCCACATAGCTCTGTTAACATTCAGTATAAATCGGTGATAAATTAACTAAGGCTAGCATTAGTCCACATAGACTAAGCCATAGATGCCAGAGTACTATAAATACTCATCATAGACCTACGCTGATGTGCAATTGACTTGTGATCACTTCAAGGGCGGCTGTTGACACTTGCAGTTGAGCTTCTGAGAATGGCAGTTGCACTATGATAAGACTCAGTTGCACTACGAAAAGCCCCAGCGATTCGACGATGTTAGTCGCCATACCTAAAGACAGCGATAATGTACAAAATAATACCTTCATGGCTACATTTTTCAGGTGCGATGGACTAGACTAATACCCTGCTGTTGACACCATCAATTCTATCTACTCAGGAGTTACCTCATGTCTCATCTCACTCCACCGCCTTATGGCACAGCCATTACTCTGCAAAACGGTAAACTGATGGTGCCTGATAATCCTATTATTCCTTTTATAGAGGGCGATGGTACAGGGCCAGATATTTGGCGGGCCACGGTTCGGGTTTTAGATGCGGCTGTTGCCTGTAGCTATGCTGGGCAACGAAAAATCCACTGGCTGGAAGTGTATGCGGGCGGCAAAGCTCATCGCTTGTTTAACACTTGGCTGCCTGATGAGACCGTGACTGCCTGTAGTGATTATTTAGTTTCTATTAAAGGCCCGTTGACTACACCGATCGGCGGTGGCATACGCTCTTTAAATGTAGCTTTGCGGCAGATGCTAGATATGTATGTGTGCTTACGCCCGGTGCGCTGGTTTCAAGGTGTACCGTCACCTGTTAAAAATCCGGGTGCGGTGGATATGGTGATCTTTAGAGAAAACACCGAAGACATCTATGCTGGTATAGAATTCGAACAAGGCAGCGCTGATAATAAATTATTCCTGAGTTTGTTACAGGAACACTTCCCTGAGCAATATGCCAAAATTCGTTTTCCAGAAAGTTCAGGTATTGGTATTAAACCGGTTTCCCAAGAAGGTACAGAACGTTTAATTCGCTCTGCTATTGAGTATTGCCTCATTAACCAGCGCAAAAGCCTAACCATTGTGCATAAGGGCAATATTATGAAATTCACCGAAGGTGCTTTCAGGCATTGGGCTTACGCACTGGCTGAACGCGAATATCCGCAGCAAACTTACAGTTGGTTGCAATGGGAAAAGACCTGCCAGCTAGAGGGAGAATCTGCTGCCAATAAAGAACAGGCCGAGGCGCTTGCACAAGGACGTATCTTAATTAAAGATGCTATCGCCGATATTGCCTTGCAACAGGTGTTAACTCGCCCTGAAGATTTCGATGTAATTGCTACCTTAAATTTAAATGGTGATTATTTATCCGATGCTTTGGCCGCACAAGTGGGCGGTATTGGTATCGCTCCCGGCGGTAATATTAATTACCAAACGGGTACCGCCGTTTTTGAAGCCACTCATGGCACTGCCCCCAAATATGCCGATCTCGATAAAGTGAATCCCGGCTCTCTGATCTTATCGGGTGAAATGATGTTGCGTTATATGGGCTGGACAGAGGCCGCCGATGCCATTATTAAGGCGATGGATGGGGCTATCGCCAGCAAACGAGTCACTTATGATTTTGCCCGTTTAATGGAAGGCGCTAACGAAGTTAAATGCAGTGAATTTGCTAATGTCTTAATTGAGTTTTTGTGAGTCTAGTACCTCGTAGATTTCTATCTAATAGCAATCATCGATATAATGGCTTTTATGTTGAGCAATTATATACACAATCGTTTATGGCTCCTACGCTCTGCGTATCTGCCCACAGTTAAGTAGTTAATTGCTTGGAGTAAAACAGCTTTAGCTTTTTTAAAAGGCAATAGCTGAAGCTATTGCACTCCTTATTTTTCTGTTTTACCTTAACTGTCGGCAGTGAAACTCCGCGTGGGAACAATAAAACACCGCTCAGAGCCAAACCCTACTAGGAACAAAAATGACTAAAGAAATCATATCAACGCCACTTGCACCTCAGGCTATTGGTACTTATTCACAAGCGATTAAAGTTGACCATACTGTTTATCTTTCTGGACAAATTCCTTTAGTACCAGAAACCATGACCATTATTGCTGGTGATATCAGTGCGCAAATTACTCAGGTCTTTGATAATTTACAAGCCGTTGCTCAATCGGCCGGTGGTGAACTGAGTGACATTGTTAAATTAAATGTGTTTTTAACCGACTTGGTCAATTTCCCACTGGTTAATGACATTATGGGTCGTTACTTTGAAGCCCCCTACCCTGCGCGGGCTGTTGTCGGTGTTGCTGCTTTGCCTAAAGATGTAGGCGTTGAAATGGATGCGGTGATGTTTGTTAAAGAGCAAGAATATCCGCTTTAAACCTTAAGCGGCCTCATTACGGCTTATGAATCAACTAAATTTATCGGTTACTCAGTTAACAGGCATAGGCGCGCAAACTGCACAGCGCTTAGAAAGACTGGGCATCCATGTCATCCAAGATTTAGTTTTTCATTTACCGATACGTTATGAAGATCGTACCCGCGTTATGCCTATTGGCTCCTTAATGGCCGGTATGACCGCCTTGATCTGTGGTCGCGTTGACTTTATTGATGTGCTACCTAGAGGCCGAAAAGGCTTGGTATGTAGAATCAGCGATGATACCGGCTCTATTTCTTTAAAATTCTTTCATTTCAACGCCCATCAACACAATTCGCTAAAACCCGGCACCTTGATCAGTTGCTTTGCCGAAGTTCGACACAGCTATGCCGGGCTGGAAATGACCCACCCTGATTATCAAATCTTGTTTAATCCTGAGACCACGATTACCGAAACGCGCTTAACGCCAGTTTATCCTTTAACCGAAGGCCTAAGCCAAACCACCATCAGAAAAGCCGTCAAACAAGCCTTAACACTGTGCGAAAACCAAGCCGAGTTATTGATTGATTGGATACCTGAGACTATTTTAAGAAAACACGCTTACCCTACTTTAGCAGCCGCCATACAAACACTACATGCGCCCGATGAATCCGTCACCCTGACGGCTTTACAAAATGGCACGGTACCAGCCCTTAAGCGCCTAGCTTTTGAAGAATTACTCAGCCATCAGTTGAGTATGCAAAAAGCTAAAAACAAAGCCAAGGCTTGGCGGGCGCCTAGCTTTTATGGCGACACTGCTGCCAGTGCTTTATTTTTAAATAATCTGCCTTTTAAGCTGACTGGCGCTCAACAACGCGTTATCGCAGAAATAGCCGAAGATTGTCTGTCCACTCACCCTATGATGCGTCTGGTTCAGGGCGATGTCGGTTCAGGAAAGACCATCGTCGCCGCTTACGCCGCTTTATTAGCCTTAAGTGCCGGCTATCAAGTCGCAGTAATGGCACCCACCGAATTATTAGCAGAACAACACAAACGTAATTTCAGCCTCTGGTTTCAAGGCTTTCAAACGCAAGTGGTTTATTTAACGGGGCAACTTAAAGGCAATGCCCGCAAAGCCGCCTTACAAAGCTTAGCAGATGGCTCGGCCGGTATTATTGTCGGCACTCATGCTTTATTTCAGGACAGTGTTAACTTCCATAAACTGGGTTTAATTATTATTGATGAACAACATCGTTTTGGCGTGCATCAGCGCATGGCACTGCGTGAAAAAGGCCAACAAGACGATAGTCGGCCGCATCAATTAGTGATGACCGCCACGCCCATTCCACGCACTTTAGCGATGTTGCAATATTCTGATTTGGACATTTCCATTATTGATGAGCTGCCACCGGGTAGAAAGCCGGTAGGCACTTGTGTGATTCCTTCCGAACGCCGCCAAGAAGTCATAGACCGCATTGAACATTGGGTAGAAAAAAAGTTTCAGGTCTATTGGGTATGTACGCTGATTGAAGAATCTGAAGTATTAGAATGTGAAGCCGCTGAAAAGACCGCCGAACAACTCACCCTAGCCTTACCCAAGGTGCGCGTGGCGCTGATCCACGGGCGTATGAAAAGTGCCGACAAAGATGCGGTGATGCAAGCCTTTAAAAATCATGATATTGATTTACTAGTCGCCACTACCGTGATCGAGGTCGGCGTTGATGTACCCAATGCCAGTTTAATGGTGATAGAAAATCCCGAACGCTTAGGGCTATCCCAATTACATCAATTACGCGGACGCGTAGGTCGCGGCGAAAACGACAGCTATTGTTTATTGATGTATCAATCGCCGTTATCATTAACCGCTAGACAACGCTTAGGCATTTTAAGAGACAGTAGCGACGGCTTTGTGATAGCAGAAAAAGATTTAGAATTACGTGGCCCAGGCGAACTGATGGGCACGCGCCAAACCGGTGCTGTACATTTTAAAATTGCCGACTTAGCTCGTGATGCCGACTTGCTAGACGCGGTACAACTTGCCGGCGCCCAACTGTATACCGAATCGCCCCACGCCATACAACCACTCTGTGATCGTTGGCTGGGCACCTCAACTGATTATGCCGAGGTTTAGTTTGACACTACCCAGCTTGTTATTGAAGCGCGAACCCTTATGGCAGCAAAACCGTCCGGGTTTACGCCATAAACTGCCCTTAGCCGTGCAATCATGGACTTATGAGTCGGGGTCATTAACCCAACGCTTACGCGATCGTTATGGCAATGCCGTAAAGGTTAAGGTATTACTACAACGCTGGTGCACGCCTTTTTTAAGTGAACGTCGTTTAATGGGCTTACCGGAACAACGTTACCACCTGGTTCGCGAAGTTCTACTGTATGCTCATGGCACACCACTCATTTTAGCCAGAACCATTATTCCTGAAACGACCATCAAGGCCGTTAATAATAAATTAGCGCATTTAGGTAATCGACCTTTGGGTGAAATTATTTTTTCTTACCCTAAATTAGAGCGTGTAGCGATGGATGTCTGCCTAGTTAAACCCAAAACCTGGACAAATACAGCCTTAGTCGAAGCTGATATAAAGCAAGAATTATGGGGGAGAAGGACCGTGTATGGCATCGCCCATCATCAGATGCTAGTCAATGAGTTTTTTTTACCAGCCATTTTAGAGCGTGTTTAGCGCATAGTTATGTAGGGTCGATAAGCAGCGCGCATCCACCTATCTCACTTTAATTTTAAAAATCCCCCCCAACCCCCCTTTGAAAAAGGGGGGTTGGGGGGGATTTAATCAAATCTGCTTTAATCACACAGGAGTCATAAACCATGCGCTATTTACACACCATGATTCGGGTTAATAACTTAGAAGAATCAGTCGTTTTTTATTGCCATAAACTAGGGCTGAAAGAAAGCCATCGCTTTGACAGCGAACCCGGTCGCTTTACCTTGGTGTATTTATATGCACCACAAGATGAAGCTCTCGCCTTAGCTGGGCAAGCACCTTTACTAGAATTGACTTATAACTGGGATAGCGAAGACTATACCGGAGGCCGTAACTTTGGCCATATCGCTTTTGAAGTCGATAATATTTATCAAACTTGTGAGCACTTAATGGCTGCCGATGTGTTAATTAACCGCCCACCCCGTGATGGCTACATGGCTTTTATACGCTCACCCGATGGCATTTCTATCGAACTCTTGCAAAAAGGCACGCCCTTGGCTGCAAAAGAGCCTTGGTTGTCTATGGAAAATACTGGGGCTTGGTAAGCTGCATCTTGTTTATGGAGTAAAACAGCTTTAGCTGTTTTACTTGCAACATCTTAAAACTAGCTATTTAGTCAGCGCTTAAACGACATAACTCTGTAATAAATAATATGGAGTAGTATTAGTTTTTAGCTTGCTATACACTGGCCTTGGGCAAAGACCCTACCTTACATAATAATAATTCCGGAGAACAACATGAGTACAGAAGAAATAAGCTTATCGTTATATGACCGCATCGGTGGCGCAGCCGCAGTTGACGCAGCCGTCGATGTTTTTTATGACAAAGTACTGAATGATTACCGAATTAACCGTTTTTTTGAGGGCATCGATATGAGTGCTTTGGCTGTTAAACAAAAAGCTTTTTTTACTCTAGCTTTTGGTGGCCCTAATACCTATACCGGTCAAGATTTACGCTCAGCTCATGCCGGCTTAGTTAAAATGGGCTTAGGCAATGATCATTTTAATGTGGTTATGGAACACTTAGGCGCAACAATGCAAGAACTCAATGTCCCTGCTGAACTGATCGCCGAAGCCGCAGCCCTTGCAGAAAGCACCCGTAATGATGTGTTAGGTAAATAACGTAGCTTGGGCTAACGGCTTTATCGTTAACCCAACATTACAATGTTGGGTTGCGAATAGCACGCAGCCCAACCTACCCGACTGCCCTCAAACACTCTGGGCCATTGTGCCTAGGGTTATTAATCAAGGCACTCACTGCGGTCAGTTGCATATCGCTAATAATAGCCGTCGCTAAACAGTGAGCTACATCAGCCGTTTCATCGCTATGATCTAACCAACGCTGATAATGATCGGGACTAATAATCACCGGCATACGCTCATGAATGCCCGCCATTTTACCTTGGGCTACCATAGTGATTATAGTACATGAGTACACCGACACTTGCTCGTGTAGCCAATGCTCCCATAAACCTGCAAAGGCAAATAAGCCCTGATCTGTTCTATGTATATGGTAAGGTTGTTTACCGATTTCGGTCTGATGCCATTCAAAAAAACCAGTCGCAGGTATCAAACAACGCCTATGCTGATAAGCGCTCCTAAAGGAAGGCTTTTCAGTTAAGGTTTCTGCCCTAGCGTTAAAAGTACGACTGGCTATTTTTTTATCTTTAGCCCAGCTCGGTATCAACCCCCAGTGCAAGTTAACGGCTTTATGGCTACCATCCTCTAAGCTAATCACGGCCAGCACGTCTTGACCCGGAGGTATATTGTAGTCAGGTTGATAAGCCGGCAAACTTGGCACAGCAAAATGCGCCATAATCTCAGCCTTCGTTGCAATTAAGTTATAACGTCCACACATAAGTTCTATAACATCCAGAGTAGTCTTACTAGCCCAAGAACAACACAATACATAATCGTTTATACCAACTGTGGCAAATATTGGCGACTTGATTATAAGCTTGATGGTAAAGGCAAAACAACTCGACTAGGTATCTACCTTACTATCTCATTAAAGGCTGCGCGAGCAGGAGATGAAAAAATTAAAACGATCCACTATGGATGACTTCAAAGAATGCCTTAGTCGAATGAACTAAGGTGAATGATATTTAAAAAACACTCATCATTACTTATCAATTTTGATACAAAAAAAACATGGAACAGATACTTTCTATTAGATTTTTTGCAGGCCAATCTGGAAAAGAACCGGTACCAGATTGGCTAAAAAAAGATTAAAAATATTAAAGGGCGAGAAATGAACAATAATAATCCACATATTGGCAGTAGTTTTGATGATTTTCTAATTAAAGACGATATTTTTGAAGCAACTACAGCTACCGCCACAAAACGCGTCATAGCATGGCAAATTCAACATGAAATGGACATACTTAAGTTAAATAAAACCGCTATGGCTAAAAAGATGCACACTAGCCGTGCTGCACTTAATAGATTACTTGATGAGGAAGTGTAGTGGTCTAATAAAAACAGACACCCAGATAGGTTGATATACTTAATCAATCAAAATGGGGAAATCATCATGAATAAAGAACGTCGAGTATTTGATACCACGTTTAAATTAGAAGTCGTTAAACTTATTAAAGAACAAGGCGTC
>CAMDNJ010000115.1 GCA_945902915.1 Crenothrix polyspora
ATATCGTCATTACCGAAGTCGATGTGGTGGTCTTGGCCGTTAAGCCACAAACATTGAGTGCTGTAGCAAAAAGCGCCGCTGCCGTTATTCAGGAAAAAAACTCCCTGATCGTTTCTATTGCTGCAGGCATCAGTCAACAAAGTTTGAACGAATGGTTAGGTGCTGATACGGCTATTGTTCGCTGTATGCCTAATACGCCTGCCTTAGTGCTAACAGGAGCTACTGCGCTGCATGCGAATGCTAAGGTGAGTGCCGAACAGCGTAGTCTAGCTGAAAATATTATGCGTTCTGTAGGTATTGCTTTGTGGGTTAAAGAAGAAAGCGAATTAGATGCAGTGACGGCCGTATCGGGTAGTGGCCCCGCGTATTACTTTTTGCTGATGGAGGCTATGGAAAAGACCGCTATAGAGTTGGGCTTAACGGAAGAAACGGCGCGCTTATTAGTACAGCAAACCGCTTTAGGTGCCGCCAAAATTGCATTGGAATCTTCCGAATCACCTGAGCAATTACGTAAGCGTGTTACCTCACCAGGTGGTACTACGCAACAAGCTATTAGTACCTTTGAACAAGGTGGTTTTACGGAGCTGGTTTCAAAAGCATTGCATGCCGCCAGAGATCGTTCTATAGAAATGTCTAAGTCAGCGGAGCAAAGCTAATGGGCGCAACTTACATGACAGACCCCATTATTTTCTTAATCGATACGCTGTTTTCACTTTATATTATGGCGGTTTTATTACGCTTTTTATTGCAGTGGTGCGGCGCTGATTTTTATAATCCTATTTCCCAGTTCTTAGTTAAGATAACGCATCCACCGTTAAGGATTATGCGTCGATTTGTGCCCTCTATAGGCAAAATAGACAGCTCTTCATTGGTACTTATGTTGAGCCTGCAGATGTTGGCTGATTTTTCCATATTGCTACTTAAGGGGGTGAGCATAAACCTTGGAGCCTTAGTTATATTGTCCATGACGCAATTGATTTCTTTGTTGCTAAATGTCTTAGTGTTTTCAGTATTTGCCAGAGCCCTATTGAGTTGGATGAATCCAGGGGCTTTTTATGCGGCAGTTTCTATTGTAGAGGCCTTATCTAACCCCCTACTGAATCTTTGCCGCAAAATGATTCCTAATTTAGGGGGTATAGATTTATCCCCTTTAGCCGCTCTGTTATTGTTACAAATGGCAAAAATGGTTGTATTGCCGCCTTTACATGAATTGGCGAGCATGGTGGGTTAAATAGTCGTGAACTTCTAGGTGCCTTAATAATGAAAAATCCTGATTTACGTTGGCTACTCATTTTTACCAGTTTATGTTTTATTCTGGGCAGTGCGCCTGTTCATGCAAAAAAGGTATACCGTTGGCTTGATGAGCAAGGTGATATTTATTTTTCAGATCAAGTGCCTCCTGAACATATTCAACATAGCCGAGCAACATTGAGTCAAACAGGGCGGGTACTGGAAGTTATTGAGCAAGCCCAAAGCAAAGAGCAAATCGAACAGGAAAAGCGTTTGCAAGAACTACGTAGGCAGCAGGAAAAATTAATTGCTAGCCAAAAAGTTCATGATAAAGCCTTGTTGAGTTCTTATCATTCTAAAGAAGATATGTTGCTCGCTATTCAATCAAAAATGGAGGTTTTTGATAAACAAAAAGATATTTTTGAAGGCAATATAGATCGTCTTACTGAGCAACTTAAGAGTCAGCAGCACCAAATCGCGGCTTTAGAAGGCGCTGCTCAAGCCGTGCCCAAGGACTTGCGGGATGATTTGATGTTAAGTCAGACTCGACTTGAGCAAACGCAAAATGCTTTACGTAGTCAGCTTGAAAAGCAGGAGCAAACTAAGAAAATAGATGAGGCCGACGTTGCTAGGTTTATATTTTTAACTCAGTCTACTAAGGACATGCCGCCTAGAGCGAAAATTCCTAGTATTAAAGAAGCCAATGAGCTCGGTTTGTTTTATTGCGAGAATGATTACCAATGTAACAAGGCATGGGAGATAGGACGGAATTTTGTTAATTTTTATTCGACGACCGAGGCAGATGTCTATAACGACAAGCTTATTATGAATCGCCCTCCTCCTAAGGATACTGATATTAGTTTGTCATTATCAAAGCTGGCTATTAATGAAGATGACTATCAGATTTTTTTGGATATTCGTTGTCGTCATTCTTTAATGGGTGAGCTTTTATGCGCAAGCCCCAAGATTAAAGAGATACGATCCTCGTTTAGAAGTTATATTAACGACGCTTTATCACGTGGGGCTCTTAATAATAAAGTGCCAGGGTTTTGAGTGCTGATGAGTTAGGTAAGGCTCAATATGTTGCGCTCAAGAGCCCTAAGCCTTGCAATTCAGAGTTGAATTCGTCTCACCCAACAACTTGGCTGATGGCCTACAACGTCTGCGCACCGAAAAACACCCCGATAAACTTTGGCAACGCATTGGCCGCCTCAAAGAAAAGCATAATGGCAGCGGCCAGCACTACCAGATTGACCTGCAACTTGACGACAGTCGCGAAAAGGCCATTGGGCTGACCTGGAGCAGGCAGCTCTTTACCGGCACGATGCTCTCTCATCTTGGCGTGTATTGTCTGCGTAGTAATGAAACTGATTGAGATGCTGTCCAATGACAATAACGTTACTAAAGTTGCCATAACAACACCGAATCTAGGCATTTATTCGGACGTTTAATTCTTGAGGCACGAACGGCTTGGTCATATAGTCATCTGCGCCTTGCTCAATGCCGTTGATCCGGTCATTTACGCCATCCTGGGCTATTAAAATCAAGATTGGCAGAGGCGTTTTTAGGTGCCTTAATCTGCTCATTAATTCCAATCCGTCGATATCCGGCCAGCCTAAGTCAAGTACAATCAAAGCAAAGTAAAGTAAAGCCTTGTGCTTGCAGAAGTGACGGCATAGCCGCCGTCTGTCAAGGTATATATAAGTCATCAGCTCAGACTGCATCGTCTTCTATCAATAAAATGTTCATGAGCTAAAAAGAGAGGGGGCTATGAAAGGTGCATGAAAGGAAATAAGACTAAGATAATGCTTAAAGTAATCAATTGATAGCAATGTCAAAGAATCATGCTGTCAAAAATCAGAGTCTCAAAGCTAAAAGCTAGTATTTATAAACAGCTTACCTTTGGATAAGTTGGCCGCTTTTTTAAATACAGTTTGCAGGGTAATTTTGTTGGGCGTTTAAAGGCATTTTGTTATGATTGAAACGGTTATTTTGCTTACGAATTTAAGGAGGTTTATTTTAACTAACGCTAATTGTCTTGGAAGCATTGCATGCATTCAAGACGGTCGACTCTATTTGTGTTGTATGGAATCACCCTTGAATTGGGTGCACGTGAGTGTTTGAATTAGCTGTTACAGGTTGATTAGTTTTGAATTGATCGTAAACATGTGTATCTGTTTCTTTTTTACTTAACTTGATAGTTATAGTCACTTGCTATCTTTAACTTAAAATACAAAATCATGCTAAGACCCAGGAAGTGTTTTTACCCTCTATCCATTTTACAATATCTTGGTTTTATTTTTACCCTAAGCACTTTTTGGCACGGCAACCTCTCTGCAGAACCCCTGACTTTACTTCAGGTGCTTAACTTGCTTGAAGCACACAACCCATCCATTGCCAATGCCAATGCACGCCAAGACTTGGCTCAGGCCGCCTTGGTCACCTCCAGAGCCTATCCAAATCCGGAACTGGAACTAGGTGGAGGCAGTTCAACCGGCATTGGTGCGGGTGCGCTTAATGGCTCCAATGAACAAGTTTTTATGTCGCAACCGCTTGATTTCCCTTTTGTAAGAGAGGCTCGAAGTAAAGTGGCCGAAGCGGGTATTGTTTCTGCAGATGAGGCTAATCGCCATGTTTGGCTGACCGTTCGGAGCCAAGTACGCTTGGCATTTTATGAGATTTTACGCCGTCAGGCAGAACTACAAATCAGTAAAGATAATGAACAATTACTAACGCAAATACGCGATAAAATTAAACTTAAGGTGGAAGTAGGTGAGGCCCCCCGTTATGAGCAGGTAAAATCAGAAGCGGAATTACTCAATGCACTAAAACTGAGAGAAAGCGCAGAAACACAAGTAGATGATGCAAAATCGGCGCTACGCATGATGTTCGGCACGGCCTTGCCGCATCAATATGAAACAACAGGTGAATTGCCAGCATCCTTAGTGTCATTACCAACACTGGAAAATTTGCGTGAAGAAGTGCTAAACAAGCAACCTGTTTTACAACAATTTCGTGCAGACGTTCAAATGGCTCAAGCCAAAGTCAAATTTCAACAAAATCTTCGTTATCCACAACCTACCCTGAAAGCAGGCGCAGAAAGAGATCCCGGACTTGAACAATGGCGGGTTAATATCGTCATTCCTTTACCTTTGTGGAATCAGCGTCAGGGCCCGATTGGCGAAGCCGCAGCAGAACTAAAGCAAGCCGAAGCCTTAGCTAATCAACAAGAATATTTAGTCATACGAGAACTGGAAAATGCTTACAATCGTTATCACATAGCGAATAGCCAAGTTGAAACCTTCGATGCCGGTTTGCTAAAGCAAGCTGAAACCGTGCTAAAAGTTGCTGAAGCGGCCTACCGTCTCGGCGAGCGAGGCATACTCGATTATCTTGATGCCCAACGCACTTACCGCACTGTTCGTAACGATTATCTTAATGCTCGGTTCGACCGCCAGGCTGCACAAATTATTCTGGACCGTTTACGTGCCACCGACTTGGAGAACCTAAAATCATGATTTTATTTACCCCGTTACTTGTTATGTTTCTGCTGATCTCCTCGACCAGCTATGCCGATAATGGCTTTCCGGCAATAAAAGCTCCCGCTACCTTAATGAAGCAGATCAAAATCATCGCTATCGGTGAGGATCAAGTGCATGATTCATTTCGTTTGCCAGCGAGAATCGATTTGGATCAACAGCGCGTTGCTCGAATTGGTGCAACAGTGACTGGAAGGATTATTGAAACAGAAGCCGTACTGGGACAGGAAGTTCGGAAAAGTGAACAGCTCGCAATCTTAAACAGCACCGAACTGGGTATGGCACAATCAACCTATCTAAAGGCCAGCTCACAAGTCAATTTAAGACGCTTGGCCGTCAGCCGGGCCAAACGCTTGCTGGCCAGTGATGTCATTGCCGCAGCCGAACTTCAGGAAAGAGAAGGCATGTTGACTGAAGCTGATGTGGATTTGCGCACTGCAACCGACCAGTTACGAGCCTTCGGTATGTCGAATATTGATTTGGCCCGTCTGTCCCAAGAGCGGAAAATTAACTCGGTTTTACCGATTACCGCAAGCATAAAAGGCACCATTGTGGAAAGAAAGGTAACGGTCGGACAGGTGGTTCAACCTGCGGATGCCTTGTTTACCGTAGCGGATTTATCTCATGTATGGGTCGTTGCAGAGCTGCCCGAGCAACAGGCCGGTTGGGCGCATAAAGGCGATGAAGCCGAAGTGACTATTGCCGCATTGCCTGATGCAGCATTCAGTGGTCTTCTTATTTATGTGGCCGACATGGTTGATCCTAATACTCGTACCGTAACTGTGCGCATGGAACTCCCTAATCCTCAACGTAAGTTAAAACCGCACATGTTAGCAACCCTATTGATTCGTAAACAGGGCATGCAAGAACTCATTTTGCCGGATTCTGCCGTACTGCGTGTTAATGATAGTGATCACGTTTTTGTCCAGACTGGGACTGACGAGTTTCAGCTAAAACCGGTAAAACTGGGCATGCGTTACGGCAATGTACGACGCATTATTGAAGGCTTGAAGCAGGGCGATAAAGTAGTCGTGGAGGGCGGATTTCATCTAAACAGCGAACGCCAGCGTAAGGAATTGGAGTAGTCCATGATTCAAACACTCATTAGGGGAAGTTTAAACAACCGCATTTTGGTCATAGCGCTGGCTGTCGGCATAACTCTGTTCGGGATCCGTGCCTTGCAATCACTGTCAGTTGATGCCTTTCCCGATGTCACCAATGTGCAGGTTCAAATTGCCACTGAATCCTCAGGGCGCTCACCGGAAGAGGTCGAACGATTTATTACGGTGCCGCTTGAAATTGCCATGACAGGGCTGCCGGGCCTGACGGAAATGCGCTCATTAAATAAAAATGGGCTTTCCCTTATTACATTGGTTTTCACAGATGATACCGATGTTTATTTCGCCAGACAATTGGTCATGGAGCGCTTGATAGAGGTCAGCCACAGAATGCCTGACGGCATCAATCCCATATTAGGCCCGGTCTCTACGGGACTGGGTGAAGTGTATCAATACACCCTGGATAAAGCCGACGATGGACAACAGGTGTTAACGCCGGAAGAACTGATGCGCCGCCGCGAAACTCAAGACTGGGTGGTGCGTCCTTTGTTGCGCGGCATACAGGGGGTGGCTGAAATTAATTCGCAGGGCGGTTATAACAAACAATATCAAGTACTGATAAATCCTGATCGCATGTCCCATTATCATATTACCTTGGCTGAAGTCTTTAATGCGCTCATTCGTAATAACGCCAACAGTGGCGGCGGTGTTTTACCCCATTATGCCGAGCAATATTTGATTCGAGGTGTGGGCTTAATTCGTGATGTGACTGACATCGATAATATCGTACTCAAAGAAGAAAACAGCGTCCCCATTCACATTCACGATGTCGCCGAGGTAAAAATAGGTCACGAAGTACGGGTTGGGGCGGTGATAAAAAATGGTTATACCGAATCGGTTGGGGGCATTGTCATGATGCTGCGCGGCGGTAATGCCAAAGCCGTTGTTAGTCGCGTTAAAGCCCGCGTTCAGGAAATCAATGATCAGAATATGCTGCCGGACAACCTGAAAATTGTCCCCTACTACGACCGTAGTGAATTGGTTGACGCTTCCCTACACACAGTTACCAAGGTACTGCTCGAAGGTATTGCCCTGGTAGTTATCACACTGCTGCTGTTTCTCGGTGATATTCGTTCCAGTATCATTGTTGTTAGTACCTTGGTGGTTACGCCACTGGCCACATTTATCGTCATGAACCAGTTGGGTATTTCTGCCAACCTGATGTCGCTGGGTGGATTGGCTATTGCTATCGGGTTGATTGTCGATGGCTCCGTGGTCGTGGTCGAAAATGCTTTTAGTTTGCTCACCGAACGCAAAGGCAGCACCACTAGCCGCATAAAAGTGGTCATGGCGGCTGCACAGGAAGTTGCCACACCGGTGTTGTTTGGGGTCGGTATTATCGTGCTGGTGTTTCTACCGCTGATGACTCTGCAAGGCATGGAAGGCAAAATGTTTGCGCCGCTGGCTTATACCATAGCGATTGCCTTGCTGATTTCACTGGTTTTGTCGCTGACCTTAACGCCAGTTTTATGCTCTTTTCTATTGCAGGGGCAAGAGGGGAAAGAACACGATACGCGCATTATCGCCCTGATGAAGCGCCCCTATCTGAAACTACTGGATTTATCCTTAGAAAATAGTAAAGCCGTCGTCATTGTGGCTACCAGTTTGTTTATTGGTACCCTGGCATTGTTGCCGCTGTTAGGTAGTGCTTTTATTCCTGAAATGAAAGAGGGCTCTATAGTTCCGGCCATCAATCGCATGCCTAATATATCATTGCAAGAAGGCATTAAAATGGAAATGGATGCCATGCGCATGGTCATGGAAATTCCGGGAGTGAGTCTGGCTGTTACTAATATTGGCCGGGGTGAAAGTCCGGCAGATTCCCAAGGCCAGAACGAATCAACCCCCATCGTTAGTTTAAAGCCAAGAAATGAATGGCCCGAAGGCTGGACTCAGGACACTATTGCCGATGCGATCCGCGACAAATTGACCACAAATTTACCTGGTATCCAAGTCATCATGGCACAACCTATTTCGGATCGCGTTGATGAAATGTTGACCGGTGTTCGTTCAGATTTGGCGATAAAGATTTTCGGCGATGATCTGGAGCAGTTAAAAACAACAGCGAATGAAA
>CAMDNJ010000116.1 GCA_945902915.1 Crenothrix polyspora
GACGCCTTGTTCTTTAATAAGTTTAACGACTTCTAATTTAAACGTGGTATCAAATACTCGACGTTCTTTATTCATGATGATTTCCCCATTTTGATTGATTAAGTATATCAACCTATCTGGGTGTCTGTTTTTATTAGACCACTACAGTCTTCGGTAATATTGACTGATTCTATAATTGAAACTAAAGGTACAATATAGGTTTCTTCACCTACGGCTACAGATTGCCCATCAATAATTGCAAGTGTTAAGGGTAAGTGTATGGAAATAGTGGTTCCTATTCCTAATTCGGAAAGAATTTCAATATTACCACCTAAAGCTTGAATGTTTTTTCTGACAACATCCATACCAACACCACGACCAGATATATCTGTGACACTCTCAGCAGTTGAGAAACCAGGCATGAAGATTAATTCAAAAGCTTGCTTGTCATTCAGTATATTGCCTTCATTAATTAGCCCTTTTTCTATGGCTTTTGAAATGAGTTTGTTTTTATCTAGACCTCGTCCATCATCGATGATTTCTATAACAATATGACCTCCCCGATGGTAAGCCTTTAATTCTATAGTGCCGACTTCTGGTTTTCCTGAGGCTATTCGTTCGGCCGGCATTTCTATACCATGATCAAGACTATTTCTGATTAAATGTACAAGTGGATCATTAATTAATTCAACGACGGCTTTGTCAACTTCGGTGTTTTCTCCGACTAGTTTTAAATCAATTTTCTTATTTAATTTAGCGCTAATATCATGTACTAGGCGTGGGAAGCGGCTAAATACAAAATTGATGGGCAACATTCTGATATTCATTACGCTTTGTTGCATGTCACGTGTATGACGCTCAAGTTGGGACAACCCTCTTTTAAGTTGGGGAAGTTGATCCATAGAGAAATTTTCACCAATTAAACCTAACATGGATTGCGTAATAACCACTTCACCGACTATATTAATTAAGGCATCTATTTTCGCCGTATCTACCCGGATGGAGTTTGATGCCCCGGATCGTCTATCAACCAAAAGTTCACCACCGGCATCTACGCGTGTAGTGTTTATAATATTCGCGGACTTATGTATATCATAATGATTTGCTTCAGATGGAGTAAAAGAGGGCTCTAAAGATTCTATGGCAGGTTCTTCAGGTTTGATCTTCTTGGTAGGTGAAATTGATTTAGTTTCGTTTTTTATAAGAGCTTGAATATCAAGTTCACAATCTCCCTCAACCCAAGTAAATATTTCATTGATTTCTTCAAGTGTACTTTCACCTAATAATTTTAGGGTCCAAGACAGATTACATTCTTCAGGATCAATATCAGCAAAGTCAGGAATGTCACGAGTGTTTACGGATGCTGTAAATACACCTAACTCTGCCAACTCGCGGAATAATCTAACGGGATCATTACCTGTCTTCAGTAAATCTAAATAAGGACTAAAGGCTATGGACCAGCCCTGCTCCGTTGCCTCAACCCCATTGTCGACTACTTCAATTTCTTCCTCTGCTACTGCAATATTTTTGGAAATGGATAAACTAGATTCTTTTGCTGGGCCATTAAGCTCTAATTCTAGGGCACTCTTATATATTACAACGGACACAGAGTCTATATTATCATCGCCTTGTATGGCCGTTAACATGGCTCTTAAGCAGTCAACTGAACCTAATAAAACATCAACGGCTGGCTGAGTAACTGGTCTGCGACCATCACGCATTTGGTCAAGTAGCGTTTCCATAATATGGGTGAATTCAGCTACTTCGTTAAAACCAAAAGTGCCGCTACCACCTTTTATAGAATGAGCACCTCTAAAGATAGTATTAATAACTTCTGAATCAATGTCGCCGGCATTGAGATTAAGCAACCCAGATTCCATTGCCTCTAGGCCTTCGAAGCATTCTTCAAAAAAAACTTGATGAAATTGTGACATATCGATAGACATAAGCTTACCTTTACCAGAATATGTCTGGCTTCATTAGAATTATGGTATCAATCTAAAACTTTTTTTAAAGTCTTTAGAAGCTGATCCGGATCAAAGGGTTTGACTATCCACCCTGTAGCACCTGCTGCCTTACCTTCTTGTTTTTTTTCTATGCCCGATTCGGTGGTAAGCATTAGCATGGGTATGTACTTATAATCAGGTAATGCCCGCAGCTCTCTAATTAAAGTAATGCCGTCTTTATTGGGCATATTAACATCGGTAACAATGCAGTCATATACCCTTAACTGAGCTTTCAGTAACGCGTCTACACCATCTACAGCCTCTTCGACGTCGTAGCCGGCACTTCTCAGAGTGAAAGTAACCATTTTTCTCATTGAGGCCGAATCGTCAACTGCAAGAATACTTGCCATTGTTTTCTCCATAGTTGTTTTTAAAGCTGTAATTGCTCAATAAATTGAACGAATAGTCATTTTTTTTGGGTATAGTACTGAAATTCATTTTTTAATCAAAATCACTTTTTCTAACTAATGGCACTTAGTTGTACCACCTTAATTTTCATGCTTTGATACTAAAACAAGTATTTGTTACGCCGGAACTGTTACGTTTATTTCGAAGGTCGTTTTAATAAAAGCAACCTAGCACTTATACTAATAAACTATAAATCTTTTTCATTAAGTCAGCCGGTTTATAGGGTTTTATTACATAAGATGTTATACCCGCTTCTATTGCTTCTTTAACCTTAGCTATTTCTGATGATGATGTCAGCATAATAAACGGTGTTTTTGCTAGTTTTGAATCTGCTTGTACGGCTTTGAAATACTCTATCCCACTCATAACAGGCATGTTCCAATCACAAATTACAAGATTAACTCTTATTTTGCGCATAAGTATGAGAGCCTCTTGACCATCTTGTGCCTCAAAAACATGAGTAAAGCCCGCATCTCTCAAAATCTCTTTAGTTAATCTGCGCATGGATAAAACATCATCAACAATGAGAACTTTATTTTGTAGTACTTCTTTTGCTATATCCATTTTTTATAGTTACCATGCAATTTGATAGTCTAGAATATTATAGTAATCGGTAAGGTCTCACAAATGAATTATTCCGTCTTACTAATAATGAGAACCTTTATTTTTTATAGCATAGAATATATTTATTCCACTAGCCTAGCCTTACCAACCTAACTACTTAATTATATGTTTTTTTTGAAATTTTTATTTGGTGAGATATGTTAAGTTACGATCCAATTGCTCCTAATTCTGACTCGAACCAAGCTCAAGAAACTGTCAAATTATTGACTTTATCGGCAGCTCAGATCGACGTTATTTTGCAGGACAGTGATTTATCTGTAAATACGCTAACTGAATCATTCACTGATATTGTTAAAAGTATGCAGATGATTAATAACCTTCTGCTGTCTCTTGAGGCTTCTGATCCTAGAAATGAAGCTTTAGCTTGTTGTGCCGAAACAAAAGAAAAAATTCAAGCTGCGATTATTGCCTTTCAGTTTTATGATCGCATGCAGCAATGCTTGCAGCATGTAACTTCTAACATAAGAGGGTTATCGAAATTAGTTGAAAGTCCAAGTAAGGTTTATATTCCAAGTGAATGGGAGGAGTTTAAAAATCAAATACGCTCAAGATATACTATGGAATCAGAGAAGATGATGTTTGATGCCATTTTACAAGGCAAATCTATTGATGAAGCAATTGCCATTAAAAATGCCTGTCAAGTTAGCTCTTCTGATAAGGTAGAATTATTTTAAAGTTCATTAATGCAGTTACAACTCCCTAGCTTAGATGGATTCATTATTGATTTTAACCCTCCTGTTCAATTTTTATCAACCCCCCATACAATCAGTAACCTCAGCTATAATTAACCCATTTTAGGCTACGCTAATGTTTTGATTGTTTCGCTAAAAGAACGCCTCATCCAAGCACGCAAACTTCATAAGTCACTTTGATTAGTATTTCATTATTTTGCTTTCAGTTATAAACTCGAAAATCATGCTTTACGATTGATCATAATATAGCCGTCCCAATAATCCATAACAACTAACTATCCGCCCCTACTCATCGAGTCTAAATGAACTGCAACAAGTTGCGTCTATTTTTCGATTTATCGTCAAGTTTTAGATGATTTATTATTAAAATAAACCTTAGTTAAAGTGTAAAAAAAGTTACTATGCTTTAACTATTCAATTCTTATTTAATACCTCATTATCACCTTACTTATACTAATATCTTAAACAAAGAAGTTACTGAAAAATAAGAAAATATTTACAATATTTTAGTTATTTAATTACCTTTTTAAAACCAATAATAAGGTATACTTTCTGCCTGTTATTTTTACCATATTTAATTCTAAAACTAGGCATCCTACTAGACACTAACCGTAAAATAATTAACATTAAATTTAGAAATATAACATTAATAATTTTGTTAAATAATGTTATGGCAACTTTATATATGATTTTAAAAGGTACATAAATATGCCTACTAGTAAAAATAAATTACAAAATGAAACGTTATTAAGCAGTGAAGGTATCTGCGCACAAAACTACCCTGATGATGATAAAAAAGAAGAAGTAGAGAGCGAAAATGGATATGTTTTTTTTGATGTAGATAGTGATGGTGACACTAAAGATTCAGACGAAAAAACCCCTATTCAATGCCCTACTACATATGATGACAGTAATTTAGTTATTGATCTTGATGCAACATTAAATATACAAAATGTAGTGAAATTGTACGCGAGACTAAAAATATATTATCTTGAAAATATTACGATTAAAATTAATGCCTCCCAAGTTAAGTCTATAGATACTGCCACCTTACAATTACTTTTTGCATTAAGAAAAGATGCTATCAAGAATCAAAAACAAGTCATCTTTATAAACCCATCTCTAAAATTTATTGAATCGGCAAGATTACTTGGCTTATTACATGAACTAGGAATCCAAGCTTGAAACAGGATTATTGATACTGCTTATAAAAAAGTGATAAAAAAACTGGATGTAATACACACAGGAAAAGCAATTCACCATGAATATGATTGTAGTCAAAGTCAATAGACCATCGGTAATCGGATTTGAACATATAAATCGTTACTGGGATAAGACATTTGAACTCATTGCAGCAAAAATCCTGCCTGGTGAATATTATGTGACACATGAAAACGAATTAATTACGACGGTATTGGGTTCTTGTGTGTCGGCCTGTATTAGAGATAGGGAGATAGGAATCGGTGGCATGAATCATTTTATGTTACCGATAACAACTTCAGAAAAATTAAAAAAAGGCAGTGATTCTATTATTGGCCAAGCAACTCGTTATGGTAACTATGCTATGGAGCATTTAATAAATACTATCTTGAGTAATGGTGGAAAAAGGAAGAACTTAGAATTAAAGGTATTTGGCGGTGGCAAAATAATACCAACATTAACGGATGTTGGTATAAAAAATATTGATTTTGTTTTGGATTATATTGAGCAGGAAGGCTTAAATCTTTTATCTCATGATTTAGGAGATATTTATCCTAGAAAAATCATCTATTTTCCACGTACAGGCAAAGTACGCATGAAAAAATTACAAGACTTACATAATGATACGATTGTCCAAAGAGAAAGACAGTACTTGAGTGCTCTTAAAAACACACCTATTGAAGGTGAAGTTGAACTTTTTTAAGGCTTCTTAATTCTAGGTGCTAGGCGAGCTAGTTGTTTTTTATTAATTTATTTAATGACTTCTTTTTTTTGCTGTGAATTGAGGAGATTAGGTATTGCGCTTAAATAAAAATTTTAAGGATAGTACATGAATAAAACACGGGTATTAATCATTGATGATTCAATTTTAATTAGAAAAATATTAACTGAAATATTAAATTCATCTCCTGATATAGAGGTTGTTGGTGTAGCCGCTGATCCTCTTATCGCCAGAGAGATGATTAAGCAATTAAATCCCGATGTTTTAACGCTCGATATTGAAATGCCGCATATGGACGGCATAACATTTTTGAAAAATCTGATGCGATTGCGGCCTACACCGGTAGTAATGATTTCAACACTCACTGAAAAAGGCGCTGAAATCACCTTAGATGCACTAACCTTGGGTGCAATTGATTTTATTGCCAAGCCAAAAGTTGATGTAGTTAGTACGCTTAATAGCTACGCAGATGAGGTTATTGCTAAAGTAAAAATGGCCGCAGGCGCTAATCTTAGAAGCATAGACAGTAGAGTTTTTAATAACAAAGTCATTGATACATCTTTAGTTATTAAACCCAGAGTAAATGCTGTAAGAAAAGCAACAACTATTAGTCATAAAATAATTGCAATTGGCGCTTCTACAGGCGGTACAGAAGCTATTAAACACGTTGTTAAAGATTTACCCGCAGATACGCATGCCGTGTTGATTGTTCAACATTTACCAGCGGCATTTAGTGAATCATTGGCCAAACATATTGATTTGGTTTCTCAGATGACGGCATGCATTCCAAAACACGGCCAAGTGATTGAAAATGGACATATCTACTTAGCACCAGGGGATCGACACATGACAGTGATTAAAGAAGGCTTTCGATACGTTATTCAATTGAATGATAGCGAGCTTGTTAATAGACATAAACCTGCAGTTGATGTTCTGTTTCAATCTATAGCCAAAAATGTAGGTGCAAATGCTGTTTCTATCTTATTAACGGGCATGGGTGCAGATGGCGCTTTAGGTATGAAAAGCATGCATGAGGCTGGGGCGAAAACCATTATACAAGACGAACAATCAAGTGTGGTTTGGGGTATGCCTGGAGCAGCTTTCAAATTAGGGTGCGCCGATTATGTGCTGCCGCTATCAGAAATCACCGAGAAAATTTTAATATTGGCTAAATGAAACTAGTGTAGTTGCGTTTGGACAATACTTATTGAATTGATCAATAAACAATTTAATTTCATAGCTCTGAACAAAACAAATGCAATTTAAAAAGTGGAGAGTTTTATGCAGAATAATCAAGAACCATTAGTGGGAGGGGTAATTGGTAAAGAACACTTAGCCTTCACGCTGGGTGATGAAGAATACAGTATTGATATACTCGCTGTACGAGAAATTCGTAGTTATGAAGCTGTAACTAAGATTGCCAATTCGCCAGAGTTTATTAAAGGAGTGATTAATCTTCGTGGTGAAATCGTACCGGTAATTGATATGCGTATCAAATTTAATATGGTTAAGGTGATCTATAACGAGTTTACCGTGGTCATTGTATTAAATGTAGGTGGTCAGGACGTAGGCATGGTCGTAGATGGAGTTTCAGATGTTATTGCACTCACACCTGAAATGATCCATGCCGCTCCCTCATTTGGATCAACACCTGCAACGCGTTACATCACCGGTTTGGGCACGGTGGATGGACGCATGATTATTCTAGTCGATATCGAACGGTTAATGTCTTCCAATGAAATGGAAATTATCGCTAGCTCCATTTCCTAATATTTAGGTATACAAATTCATCGGTTTTTTACATTCTAGTAAAGCAAGGGGAATACTTATGGCACTTTTTGGAAATAAAGCAGTACAGTCTCGTATAGACGAGGCCGTAAAAATTATTGATAAAATGACCGAAGGTGATTTTATCAATCATATTGAAACATCAGGTACTGATATTGTCGTTCCTCTTATGAGGGCATTGAAAAATATTCAAGCTACTTTCACTAAGAAATCAGAAGAAGCTCGTCGTGATAAAGAAACTAACATTGAGCTTAAAGCCTTACTCGACTTAACAACTAAATATTTGGGGCGTATTGCCAAAGGCGATATTCCTGAAAAGATCGAAAGTAATGATAACGGCGACTACAATTCTTTTAAGAGCAATATGAATGCGACTATTGATCTTTTGATTGACACTAAAGTTAATTCTGACTTTAATCAACGTGCAAAGTCAGCTCTAGACAATGTCAGTACGGGTGTAATGATTGCGGACAATGATCGCAACATTATCTATGTCAATGCTTC
>CAMDNJ010000117.1 GCA_945902915.1 Crenothrix polyspora
GCTTCTTGTACACGTCGACAAAAGGGGATCATTAAAATAACATTAGTTAAACCCATGTCATCGCGTACCCGTTTCATGGCTGCACATTCCAAGGCGAAACCTTCTGCATAAGCAGGGTGCGTATAACGCGAGGCACCGCGAAAACCAATCATAGGGTTAGCCTCATCAAATTCAAAGCCACGACCGCCCAATAAGGTGGCATATTCATTGGTTTTAAAGTCTGACATACGCACAACCACAGGCTTGGGGTAAAAAGCTGCGGCTATCGTGCCTACGCCTTCAGACAAACGTTCAATAAAAAAATCTTCAGGCTTTGGGTAGTTACGTGTTAAGTCATTAAGTTGTTCACGTTCCTTGGCATCTTGCACTCGTTCAGGATGGATCAAGGCCATCGGATGCGCTTTAATATACTCGGTAATAATAAATTCCATACGCGCCAAGCCCACACCATCATTAGGCAGAAAACTAGTCTTAAAGGCCAGCTCCGGATTGCCCAGATTGAGCATAATCTTGGTTTTCGGACGTTTCAATCCTGATAAATCAGTGGTTTTTATTTCGAAATCAAGGATACCCTCATAGACTTTACCGTTATCCCCCTCAGCACAAGAGACGGTGACAGGCATATTATTTTTAATCCTTGTCGTCGCATTATCACAACCAATAACGGCAGGCACACCCAGTTCGCGGGAAATAATAGCGGCGTGACAGGTACGCCCGCCCCGATTAGTGACGATTGCTGAAGCAATTTTCATGATCGGCTCCCAATCGGGTGTTGTAATATCAGCGACCAGCACATCACCGGCTTTAAAACTGCCTAATTGACTGACATTCTCGATAATACGCGCGTTACCGGTAGCGATTTTACTACCTACGGAATGCCCCGTAACGATGGCAATGGCTTTGCTTTTTAACGTATATTGTTCCAGTATCATTCCACTTAATTGGGAGACCACTGTTTCTGGTCGTGCCTGAACAATATAAAGTGTGCCATCAAGGCCATCTTTAGCCCATTCCATATCCATGGGTTTTGCTTGCCCTGCTTTGACGCTGTAATGTTTTTCTATCTTGATGGCATAATCGGCGAGGGTTAAAACATCTTGGTCGTTAAGACAAAAACGATTACGCTCTTGTTCCGAAGTGACGACATTGTGAGTTGATTCACGAGTACGTCCATCGCTGTATATCATTTTTATTTTTTTGGCGCCCAAACTACGTTTTAATACCGCACGATGACCTAGTTCAAAGGTGGGTTTATGCACATAAAACTCATCGGGATCAACCGCACCCTGTACGACATTCTCACCTAAACCATAAGCGCCGGTAATAAAGACGACATCGCTAAAGCCTGATTCAGTATCTAAGGAAAACATTACACCACTAGCATCAAGATCTGAGCGCACCATCTTCATAATGCCAATCGATAAGGCCAATTTGAAATGATCAAAACCCTGATCAATACGGTAATGAATAGCGCGATCGGTAAATAAACTGGCAAAGCAACGTTTACAGGCTTCCAACAAGGCTGTTTCACCGCGTATATTTAAGAAAGTATCTTGTTGTCCAGCAAAGCTGGCCGTGGGCAAATCTTCAGCTGTTGCCGAACTGCGTACTGCAACACTCATATCATCGCCATATTGCTGTTGCAACTGCGCATAAGCATTCAGTATTTGTGCTTCAAGATCAGCAGGAAACGTTGCTTTATAAATAAGGTCTCGAGCTCGACGAGCTCGGTTTGCCAAGTCGGCCATATTATCCGCTTGTAGATCATCCAAGATCTGATGTAATGGCTCCCAAGCCTGAGCCTCTTCCAACAGATAACGATAGCCTTCAGCCGTCACAGCAAAGCCATTGGGTATCTGTATGCCTTGGGGCGTTAAAGCCTGGTACATTTCACCCAAAGAGGCATTTTTTCCACCCACTAAAGGCACATCATCTATGGTTAATTCATTAAACCAGCGTATATAGTTTGTTTGATCAGACATAACAACTCCTCAAATTTATTGATATTCACAAAAACACAGAAGAAACAGCTAATTCGCAAGGGTTGCGAATAGGATGGAAGGCATAAATGACACAGGGATTAAGGTTATACATAACCACATTAACCACTAGAGTTCAAGAAAATTTGCTCTCGATAAGGTCATCAATATGAGTAGGAGGCCTCTGTTAAGATTGAATCAGGTTATAATCGCTACAACAAGATACCTACTCTGTCTATTTTACTTTTTGCAATCGAGTTCTGGCCGTGCATCTTTCAGATAAACAAAAAAAAATATTAATATTGCTAAATGACGGGCAATTTCATTCAGGAACCGAGTTAGCAGAAGTACTGGGCGTTAGTCGTTCGGCTATTTGCAAGCAATTTAAGGGCTTATCTGAACTCGGTTTACAACACTCCGCTATAAGTGGTAAAGGCTATCGGCTTGATTATGCCTTGGAGTTATTAGACTTAACAACCATAACACAAGCGCTTAGCCAAGATCATCAAAGCTTTATATCTACGCTAGAAATTCACGATAGTCTTAATTCAACGAACAGTTATTTAGTCGACTATGCTCAACAACAGGCCGCCTCAGGGTTTGTCTGCTTTGCAGAACATCAATCGGCAGGAAAAGGTCGACGTGGCCGAACCTGGGTTTCGCCTTATGGTAGTAACTTATATATGTCGATACTTTGGCGCTTTCAACAAGGCGGCATCGCGGCAACAACCGGATTAAGTCTGGCTGTGGGCGTTGCTGTTATCCGAGCCTTAAAACAACATCATATCGATGATGTGGGCTTAAAATGGCCCAATGATATTTACAGCAAAGGTAAAAAATTAGGTGGCATACTCATCGAAGTATCCGGTGAGACCGACGGCCCTTGCTCAGCCGTCATCGGTTTAGGCTTAAATCTATTTTTACCCGCATCAGAAGCCCTAACCATTAATCAAGCTTGGACTGATCTAACTAAAGTCACAGGAGCAGTACCTTTCTCTCGAAATCAACTTGCCGCAACGCTCTTAAGCCATATCCTCGATATTGTTAACGGCTTTGAAACAGTCGGCATTCAGGCCTATTTGGATGAATGGCGCAGTTATGATTGCCTGCAAGGACAAGCGGCAACGTTATATATTGGTCAACAACAAATTGACGGTATTGTTGAGGGCATTGATGATAACGGTCTCTTATTAATTAAAAAAACTGACAGCACTATCCAAGCCTTTGCATCTGGCGAAGTAAGTTTTAGTGGCACTATCGTATGATTTTATTAATTGACAGTGGAAATTCTCGGCTCAAATGGGCCATATTTCGAAATGGTAAGCTAGAAAACTGTCATTCCCTAAATAATCAAGAACTAAATATAGATAAACTTATCGATGCTTGGAAAAACTTACCAATACCTAAACAACTAGCTATAGCTTGTGTGAGTTCAAGGCCTTTATTGGATCTAGTTCAGACTGTGGCTACTAAGCTTTGGTCATCTATAACTATCATTCAGGTAAAATCTGAGTCTCACGCCTTCGGTGTACATAACGCGTATTTACAACCTGAAAAATTAGGCGTAGATCGCTGGCTAGCGCTAATAGCCGTGCGCAATCACTATCAAAAAGCTGCTTGTATCATTGATTGCGGAACTGCAATTACCATCGACTTTATTAATGCCGACGGCAAACATCAAGGAGGTATGATCAGCCCAGGATTATCATTAATGAAAAAGTCCTTAGCGACAAACACCAATTTAATTGCATATAACGAAGCAAGCTATGACATTGGGCCAGCAAACTTTACTGAGGCTGCTATTTATAATGGCACATTAAGCGCTGCCACTGGTCTGATTGAACATGTGTTAAATAAACAAGATCCATTATTAGCCGTTATCTTAACAGGTGGTGATGCCAGCGTTATTGCTGAACAACTGTCTATTAAAGCCATCATAAACTTAAATTTAGTCTTACACGGACTAGCAGTCGTAGCTTCTAAACCTACCAAACTGCTTTAATCTTTATCTAAAACATTATCTATTTTAGTTGTTAATCTACTTAAGCATTCATTCAATCTTTGATTTAACGCAATGTTTTTGTTTTTCATTAACTGTAGCTCATGCGCCAAATTAAGTGCCGCCATTACTGCAATTCTATCTGGGCCAGTAATTTTCCCTGAGTCTCTCATTTTACGCATTTGTACATCGAGTTGTTGAGCAGAAACAATAAGCTCATCTTCTTCCTCTTCATCGCAAGCAATTCTATATTCTTTATTCATAATCATTAAAGAAACATACGGGGGTTTGCTGCTCATAAATCTTGCTCCAATGCTTGTAAGCTATTAATCATAGTATCTAATTTACCCTGAACTAAAAAAGTTTTCTCGAGTAAGATTTCTTTCTCTTGAGCTAAGCTATCAAGCTTAATCTTTAACCTAGAATTATCCCGCTTTACATCTAAATATTTATCAATAAGCTGATCTAGTCTATCTTCCAAATCTTTATATTCTGGTGTGAGATATTTTTCTGTCATGGTCGCATCTATCAAGTTTCAAGTAATCAGCCGTAGTTAAAAGCATTTATTCAGTAACAACTAAGGATATAAATTACCAAATAATTATCACTTTAGTTATTAATGTGAACAAATATTAACCTAGTTAAATTTCAATGGTAGCATAAGCAATATTTTTCTTTTAGTGATAGTGTAATTATTATGGCTTATAACGCCTGTAACGCAATTTTTTTACGATGTGACACAGATCTTTCTGCTGCAGAAGCTCACGGCTTAGCAACAGGCATGCTCTGCGTTAACGATCAAACAGAAAGTACATATTGGTTAGCAGAGTTACTGCAAAATGCAACTCAGGTATCTAATAATGACGACGACATCTTGATACGCCTATTTGAAGAAACTAGACGCTTAATCTCCAGTAATGAATTTGATTTTGACCTTTTTCTACCTGAAGATGAAATCGCCTTAACGGATAGAGTTGAAGCCTTATCAAACTGGTGCCGTGGTTTTCTATTTGGCGTAGGTTCGGTAACAACCATCACTAATTGGTCAAAAGATACGCGGGAAATATTAAAGGATATTACCGAATTCACAAAGCTAGACACTGATGTTGAGGGCGAAGAAGATGAGCGAAACTTTGTTGAAATTACTGAGTTTTTAAGATCAGCTGTTTTATTGTTGCGTGATGAGTTAATGGACAATAGCGAATCTACTAACGATTTATGGCGAGAAGATCATGATACAAACTGAGTTTAAAAAACGTCGTAAACACTTAATAAATCATATTGGCAAAGGTAATATTGCACTCATTGCCAGCGCATCTATGTGCGCCCGTAATAGCGATGTCGATTATCCCTTTAGGCAAAATAGTGACTTCTATTATCTTACTGGATTTAACGAACCAGAGGCGTTAGCTGTATTTATTCCAGGTAGAGCTGAAGGTGAGTATCTATTATTCTGCCGAAAATATGATAAGAAAAAAGCCTTGTGGGAAGGTGCTCACACAGGCTTAGAAGGCGCTGTTAGCCAATATGCTGCAGATACTGCTCACGCCATAGATGAAGTTGATGAGTTATTACCCAAGCTTTTAGAAAATAAAACTAAAGTTTTTTACCCCATGGGGCGTGATACTGAGTTGGATCAACGCTTGCAAAACTGGTTAAATATTATCCGTAGCCAGTCCAGAACGGGTTTAGAAGCACCTAGGGAATTAATCTCCCTAGAGCATCAACTACATGAAATGCGTTTATTTAAAAGCCCTAATGAAATTAAACTCATGCGCCACGCAGCGGAAGTATCTGCTCGTGCTCATACTAAAGCGATGCAGACCTGTAAAGCAGGGCGCTATGAATATCAAATAGAAGCCGATATAGTTCATCATTTTATGGTCAGCGGATTACGAGCGGTCGCCTATCCATCCATAGTTGCCGGTGGTAACAATGCCTGTACTCTTCATTACACCGAAAACTCTGGCTTATTAAAAGAGGGTGATTTGCTACTCATTGATGCCGGTGCCGAATGCGACCACTACGCCGCAGATATTACTCGTACATTCCCCATTTCAGGAAAGTTTAGCGAACCACAAAAACAACTCTATCAATTAGTATTAGATGCCCAAATCGCAGCTTTGGAACAAATCAAACCAGGTATTCCTTGGAATAAAGCACACGAGGCATCTGTTGAAGTGATTACAGAGGGTTTAATCAACTTAGGTTTGCTTAAAGGCAAGCTAAAGAAGCTCATTAAAGACGAAAAATATAAACAATTTTATATGCACCGTATTGGTCATTGGCTAGGTATGGATGTGCATGATGTCGGTGCTTACAAAGTCAATCAAGAATGGAGACTCTTAGAAAAAGGCATGGTGCTTACGGTGGAGCCTGGCTTGTATATTCCTGCAGATTGTAAAGAGGTCGATAAAAAATGGCGAGGTATAGGCATTCGTATTGAAGATGATGTACTAATCACAACCGATGGTCATGAAATATTAACCGCTGGCGTGCCTAAAACCATATCAGAAATAGAAGCCCTCATGAAGGACATTAATGCAACACGAATATGACTTAGTAATAGTGGGTAGTGGTTTAGCAGGTAACTGCTTGGCCCTGATGCTAAAAAACACAGGACTTCGAATTGCTATAATCGAAGCTGCTACACGCGAACAATTACATGCCTCACCGGCAGGTGACCGAGCATTAGCTTTGGCTGCTGGTACAGTGCAAACATTAGATTCATTAGATCTCTGGCAAGGCATTAGTAAGAAGGCGACTGCAATAAAACACATACATATATCTGATCAAGGCCATTTCGGTAAAACGCGTCTTTCGGCACAAAAAGAACAGGTAGAGGCCTTAGGTTATGTGATAAGTGCCCGCGATATTGAAACCCATATTGCCAATCTAGTCTCTGAATCAACTATTGAACTCATTGCACCTGCGCGCGTTGTTGGCCTGATGTCTAGTGATAATGAAATATTCATTAATCTAAAACAAGGTACTGAATCTTTAAACATAACAGCGAAATTATTAGTTGGGGCTGATGGAGGCTTATCCTCAGTCAGGCAATTGATGGGCATCACTCAGAATGTTACTGAATATGACCAAACCGCTTTAGTTACAACCATAAAGTCAAGCCTAGCAAATAATAACACCGCCTATGAACGCTTTACAGCCTCAGGGCCACTTGCGCTATTACCTTTAGGGAGTCACTTATGTTCGGTCGTTTGGACACGTAAAGATGAAGATGCTCAAGCACTTATGTTAGGCAGCGAAGCAGATTTTATTGCCGAACTACAGCAATGCTTTGGATATAAGTTAGGTCAACTCAGTTTAACAGCGCCTAGACGCGCATTTCCTTTATCTCTGATACGCGCTGAAAAAATGGTCGTTGACCGAACAGTCATTATTGGTAATGCCGCACATCAATTACATCCCGTAGCAGGGCAAGGCTTTAATTTAGGTTTTCGAGATGTTGTACAACTTGCGGAACAACTTATTAAACAGCTTGAAACCAATAACGATATTGGTGCTGCTGACTTTCTTAATACTTATGCGAATACGCGTAAGAAAGATCATGATCGAACTATAGGATTTACTAATACAGTGGTTAATGTCTTTTCAAATGAGTGGTTAGCACTCGTTACTGCTAGAAACATTGGTTTAACATTGCTCGATTATGTTCCTTTAGCAAAATCAACTCTTACACGCCATGCCATGGGTATGGAGGTTAAGTAAAAGTTTCTATAGCTTATGCTTCAGGGAGATATTAAAAATCAAAAGCAAAAAAAAACCCAAGCATTGCTACTTGGGTTTTAATATTAAGAGCTTGGCAATTCCCTACTTTCGCATGGCAAACTGCCACACTATCATCGGCGCTAAACGGTTTCACTTCCGAGTTCGAGATGGGATCGG
>CAMDNJ010000118.1 GCA_945902915.1 Crenothrix polyspora
ATCCCACCGCCATTTCTCCATTCCCAGGTGCTGCAACTGGTTCAGGTGGTGAAATTCGTGATGAAGGCGCAACCGGCAGAGGTTCTGCCACTAAAGCCGGTTTGACAGGTTTTTCGGTGTCGCATTTAAAAATTCCAGGTTATGCTCAATCTTGGGAAGTCGAGTTTGGTAAACCCGAACGTATTGCCTCAGCCTTAGATATTATGTTGGAAGGCCCTTTAGGTGGCGCGGCCTTTAATAATGAATTTGGACGGCCTAATATAGCGGGTTATTTTCGTAACTTTGAGCAAGTCGTATTGGGTGCTGAGGGTAATGAATATAAAGGCTATCACAAACCTATTATGATCGCCGGTGGCATGGGTAATATTCGCCCAATGTTGATTGATAAGCAACCTATACCCGCAGGCTCTTTAATTATTATTTTGGGTGGCCCAGCCATGCTTATCGGCTTGGGTGGTAGCGCTGCCTCATCGCAAGCCTCTGGGGCTAGTTCTGAAGCGTTAGATTTTGCTTCGGTACAAAGAGAAAATCCAGAAATGGAACGCCGTTGTCAGGAAGTCATTAATCATTGCAATTCCTTGGGTCATGACACGCCGATTGTTTCTATACATGACATAGGTGCAGGCGGTCTTTCTAATGCCGTACCAGAAATCATTCATGATTGTGAGCGAGGTGGACGCTTTGAATTACGTCAGGTTCATAATGCCGATTTAGGCATGTCACCCATGCAGATTTGGTGTAATGAAGCACAGGAACGCTATGTCGTCGCTATTAAACCAGAATCATTGCCATTATTTAGTTCTTTTTGTGAGCGTGAACATTGTTTGTTTGCCGTGATAGGTGAGGCCACGCAAGAAGAACATTTGACGCTTAATGATAGTTTGTTAGGTGATCAGCCGGTTGATATTCCTATGTCTTTGTTATTTGGCAAGCCGCCTAAAATGCACAGACAGGTTCAGCATGTAAAACCGACTACCTGTGCCTTAGATTTAACGGGCGTTGATATTAAAGACGCCGTGCAGCGAGTGTTGTCATTTCCTGCCGTTGCTGACAAAAGCTTTTTAATTCATATCGGTGATCGTTCCGTGACCGGTTTGGTGGCTAGAGATCAAATGGTCGGTCCTTGGCAAGTGCCTGTGGCTGACGTTGCGGTGACTGCATCTGGTTTTTATGCCTTAACCGGAGAAGCCATGGCGATGGGCGAACGCTCACCTATTGCCGTTATAGACGGTCCTGCATCGGGTCGCATGGCGATTGCTGAGGCTCTGACTAATATTGCTGCCGCTAGAATAGAATCGCTGTCTAAAATTAAAATCTCTGCTAACTGGATGGCCGCAGCAGGTTATCAGGGTGAAGATGCAGTATTGTTTGATACCGTAAAAGCCATTGGCATGGAGCTCTGTCCCGAATTAGGTATTGCCATACCGGTGGGTAAAGATTCATTATCGATGAAAACCGTGTGGACTGAGGGCGAAGTAGAAAAGACTATGACTGCACCGCTATCCTTAGTCGTGACAGCTTTTGCCCCGGTCTTGGATATCAGTAAAACCCTAACGCCTCAGCTAAAATGGTTGGATACTGAAAGCAGTTGTTTGTTGATGATTGATTTGGGCTCGGGTCGTTTGGGTGGCTCCGTGTTAGCTCAGGTTTACAAGCAAATGGGCGATGAGTGTCCTGATTTGGATAATCCTGCTTTATTAAAAGCACTGTTTTCGGCACTGCAAACCTTGAATGGCGAAGATAAAGTGTTGGCTTATCATGATCGCTCTGATGGTGGTTTATTAGCGACGGTTGCAGAAATGATGTTTGCCAGCCGTTTAGGTGTTTCATTAACCCTAGATACGCTAGGTGCTGACGCTTTAAGTGCTTTATTTAATGAAGAACTAGGCGCCTTGTTACAAATTCGTGCAAGTGATCGTGATGCTGTTATCGCGATATTAACTGAACACGGCTTAAAAGCTTGTATTTCTATCGTTGGCGAAGTTACAAAACAGCCGCAATTAACCATCAGCTTTAAAAATGACATCATCTACACAGCTAGTCGAGCAACGCTGCAAGCGTATTGGTCTGAAGTCAGTTATAGAATGCAGGCTTTAAGGGACAACCCCGAATGCGCCCGTCAGCAATTTGAGCGTATCGCTGATGACAATGATCCCGGCTTACATGCTGTTTTAACGTTTGATATTAATGAAGATGTCACCGCAGCCTTTAAAACATCGGAAAGACCTAAAGTGGCTATTTTGCGTGAGCAGGGTGTTAACGGTCATGTGGAAATGGCTGCTGCATTTGATCGCGTCGGTTTTACCAGTATCGATGTGCACATGAGCGATATTATTGATGGCCGAGTCAGCTTAAGTGATTTTACGGGTTTAGTGGCTTGTGGTGGTTTTTCTTATGGCGATGTTTTAGGGGCTGGTGGTGGTTGGGCTAAGTCTATTTTATTTAACCTACGCGCTAGAGAAGAGTTTTCAGCATTCTTTCAACGTACTGATACCTTTGGTTTAGGTGTTTGTAATGGTTGTCAGATGATGGCGGGGTTAAAAGATATTATTCCTGGCGCTGAACATTGGCCAAAATTTATGCGCAATACCTCAGAACAATTTGAAGCTAGAGTCGCTATGGTTGAAGTACAAAAATCAGATTCCATTTTGTTTACAGGCATGGAAGGTTCACGTATGCCGGTTGCTATTGCTCATGGTGAAGGTCGTGCTGAGTTTGCGTTTTCTCCGCAAGCGGCTATTGAAAGTCATGCTGTCGCTTTAAGTTATGTTGATAATTATGGCGTTAAGACCACTGACTTTCCAGCCAACCCCAACGGTTCCGTTTTAGGTATTACTGGCTTAACCAATAGTGATGGGCGTTTTACCATTATGATGCCACATCCTGAACGCTGCTTTAGAGCCTTACAAAATTCCTGGTATCCAGAAGCTTGGCATGAATATGGTGCGTGGATGCGAATGTTTAGAAATGCTAAGGTTTGGACTCAAGGTTTAAAATGATAAACTCCAACTTACAGTGTTTTATAGGTAATAACTGACAGGCTTGCAATGATTTTAACCACATATAAAAAGATTGTTTATAGCTTGGTGTTTATCGGAATTGTAGTTATGGTGACTATTCCTGATGTCGTTATTGATTTATCAACTGAATTTTTTCATCTGGTTTTTGAGCTCATCTTTGAAATGGCCGATGTGATATTTGAGTCAGTTGAGACTATGTTGGATCATCTGGTTGAGCATTTATTTCATACTGGACTACATGACACTCAAGTTATTGTTTTTTACATTTTGGCTAGTACCTTAGCTTATCCAGTTTATCGTTTGGCACGTATTGTATTGAGGCTTTTGTTTCTACTATTAAAAACCATCCCCATTAAATATGCGCACTATAAGACACAATGGATATTGTTACGTCAGGATGTATTTTATTATTGGCAAAAACTACCCTTCCTAATCAAACTAAAGTGGGTGTTGATTGCTACTAGCGCGCTTTACCTCGCTTCATTTTTAATCATGTAAAGAGCTTGCCGTCATTAATTCATATGGAGTAAAACAGCTTTAGTTGTTTTATAAAGCAATAGCTGAAGCTATTGCACTCCAGTTTGTTAAAGCCTAGCTATATTTTCATAAGTCTTACTAATTCATTAAGAGTTTTAACCTTGCATTACAAATTCCTGATTCTTCTTGTGTCATTATTCTTACTATTGGGCTGTGCCATGAATACCTTGCAATCAAACAACGATATAGACCTTAAAGTTAAACAACTGTTGACTGAGATGACCCTAGAAGAAAAAATAGGGCAAATGACGCAAATTGATTTTTCAGTCATAGCCGCAGAACTTCATAGTGTAAATCCAGTTGATCAAGGTAAATTAGAAGACGCCGTTTTAAAATATCATATCGGCTCTATACTTAATGCGCCGCAAACTCCACATAACCAAGCCCAATCAGTGGCCGTCTGGCGTAAAGTCTTGCAGTCTATACAAACGGTGACAGCACAGTCACGCTTAAAAATCCCCGTGATATATGGTATAGATGCTATTCACGGCGCTACCTATACTAAAGATTCAGTGTTATTTCCCCAAGCTATTAATATGGCGGCGACCTTTAATACTGATTTGAGTTTTAAAGAAGGTGAAATTACCGCTAGAGAATTACGCGTTGCTGGCTTGCAGTGGAATTTTTCTCCGGTGATGGATTTAGGGCGGCAACCCTTATGGCCGCGTTTATGGGAAACCTATGGCGAAGATGTACATTTAGCTAGTGTCATGGGTAGTTCTTATATTAAAGGTCATCAAGGCGATGATTTTTCTGCACCTACTAAAGCCTTAACCTGCTTGAAGCATTATGTGGGTTATAGCTTTCCGATTAACGGTAAAGATAGAACGCCTGCCTGGATAGGTGAAAGAATGCTGCGTGAATATTTTTTACCGCCTTTTGAAGCCGCTATAAAAGCCGGATCGCCGACTATTATGGTGAATTCAGCGGAAGTTGATGGTATTCCTGGCCATGCCAATTATCAATATTTGACCACTATTTTACGCAACGAACTAGGCTTTAAAGGTTTTACCGTTTCGGATTGGGAAGATATTAAGCGTTTATATACGCGTGATAAGTTAGCGGCTAATGAAAAAGAAGCCGTTAAAATTGCGGTCATGGCTGGCATCGATATGAGCATGGTGCCTTTTGATTATTCCTTCTATCATTTGTTGCTAGAGTTGGTTAATGAAGGAGATGTGCCCTTAGCTAGAGTTGATGAGGCCGTGACTAGAATACTGACGGTAAAGTATCGAGCCGGCTTATTTAATCCACCCACTAGCTTATTGCCAGAAGCTGAAAATTTTGCAACGGCGCAAGCGACCGAGATTAATCGTCAGGCGGCAAGAGAATCCATCGTACTTGCCAAAAATGAACACCATAGCTTGCCTTTAAAAAAGAACGCCAATGTTCTAGTAGCAGGCCCTAATGCCAATCTATTAAGTGTGATGAATGGTGGTTGGACGCTGACTTGGCAAGGGGATAATGAAAGCTTATATCCTAAAGATAAGTTAACGTTGTTTGAGGCGATACAAAAGAAGGCGACAGGGCAGGTTACCTACTTAGAAAATGGCGTGCTTGATAAACAAACTGTTTTGGACGCTACTAAAAATATTGATGTGATAGTGCTGTGTTTAGGAGAAAAACCCTATACAGAAACCGTCGGTAATATAACTTCTTTAAATCTAGAGTCCACGCAGGTCAAATTGGCTAATGCCATGCTAGCGACCGGTAAGCCCGTTATTTTGATTATGACGGGCGGTAGGCCACGCATTATAACCGAACAAGCTGAATTAGCCTCGGCGATTATCTTAGGCTTTTTGCCTGGTATGGAAGGAGGGGAGGCTATCGCTGATATTCTTTATGGCGACTACAATCCGAATGGCAAATTGCCGATTTCTTATCCTAGAGACACCAACGATAGTGTTTTATATGATCATAAGCCCATTGAGAACTATGAAAACAATGTCTACCAGCCTTTGTATGCCTTTGGACATGGCTTAAGTTATAGCTCGTTCGAAACCAGTGCTCTAAAATTGGCGAGTGACACGATAAACATGGGTGACACTATGGAGCTTAGCGTTGCGGTTAAAAATACTGGCTTAGTAACGGGGAAAGAAACGGTATTGGTCTATCTTAATGATGTTGCCGCCAGCGTAACTAGACCTAGTCGACAGTTAAAAGCCTTTAAGAAAGTTGAGTTGGCACCTGGGCAAGTACAAACGCTACACTTTACTGTAAAGCCAGAGGATTTATCTTTTATTGGTGTTGATCTTAAAAGAGTCATAGAGCCAGGTGAGTTTAAGATTATGGTGGGTGATGAAACGGTCAGTTTTATGCTTAATAAACCTTAAAACTGCTCTCTAATAATTTAAGTTACAAGTTGTGTGGAGTGCAATAGCTTCAGCTATTGCTTTTTAAAACAACTGAAGCTGTTTTACTCCAAGCACGCAAATGACTTAACTTAATCGCAGCGACGGGGGGCGATAAAAACGGCCAGCTTGATACTTAATAAACCTTAAGGTTGCTCTATAATGATTAAAGACACTGATACTAAACAAGGCTCATATACTGGATCGTTAAGCTTATTAACGACCTTATTTTTCATCTGGGGCTTTATTACCTGCTTAAATGACATTTTAATCCCGCATTTAAAAGCCGTATTTACGCTCAGTTATACTCAAGCCATGCTGGTGCAGTTTTGTTTTTTTACCGCCTATTTTGTCGTCTCTATTCCTAGTGGTTATTTACTAAAAAAAATAAGCTACAAAACTGGCATAGTGATGGGTTTAAGCATAGCCAGCTTAGGTTGTTTATTGTTTTATCCCGCAGCCAGTCAACACTGTTATGCTCTGTTTTTAGTGGCTTTATTTGTTTTAGCTTCTGGGATTACTTTATTACAAGTGGCTACTAATCCTTATGTTACTTTATTAGGAAAACCTGAGACGGCTTCCATTCGGTTAACGATCACACAGGCATTTAATTCCTTGGGTACTACGATTGCTCCTTATTTTGGGGCATTCATGGTCTTGGCAACAGCCATCAAAAGTGCCGAAGACATAGCTCAGCTTAATAGCGTTGAATTAACGACTTATCAATCTGTGCAATCTGCGGCCATACAAATTCCTTATCTAGGTCTCTCAGCATTGTTATTACTAATGGCTGTTGTATTTGCGTTAATCAAATTACCCGATATTCAAGAGACAGCAGCTGATTTTGATGAGGCAGTGCCTAATATAATTGGAAATCAAAGTAGCGCTTGGGGCTACAAGCATTTGGTCCTAGGGGCAGTGGGCATTTTTATGTATGTAGGCGCTGAAGTTTGTATAGGTAGTTTTTTAATTAACTTTTTAACTGAACCTAAGGTCGCCGGCTTATCCCTCGTAGAGGCAGGAAAATACGCCTCATTTTATTGGGGCGGTGCCATGGTAGGACGATTTTTGGGTGCAGCGCTGATGCAAAAAGTGTCGGCGAATAAGCTACTGACCTTTAATGCACTGGTCGCTGTAATCTTAGTATTAACTGCAATCATGAGCACTGGGCAAATAGTTATGTGGGCTGTGCTTGCTGTCGGTTTATGTAACTCTATTATGTTTCCAACTATTTTCTCATTAGCTATAAATGGCTTAGGAAAGCATGCTAGCCAAGGTTCGGGTATCTTATGTACTGCCATCGTCGGTGGTGCTATTCTTCCACTAATACAAGGTGTTTTTGCTGATCTAATCGGCATACAATATGCCTTTTTTATACCGGCGCTTTGTTACGCTTATATTGGCTATTATGGTTATAGAGGGCATCAAAAGTTAGATAATCAACGTAACTAGATTATTTATTTTCATAAAAATAGCTGAACTACGTATTAGTACGTATTGTGCTACCTAATGGCATTTAATAGAATGCACACTCAGAAACCAACTTATCCTACATCTTAGAAAGCTGCCATAAAACGACTTTTTTTATGCTGGGTATTTCGGTTCAGTTTTATGACATTTAGCTGTTTACGATTGCAGATAGTGTAAATTGTCGAGTTTCGCTGCACTTATTCGACTTTTAATTACATAGTTTTAAAGCATGATATGAATACTAGGCGTTGAATAATTTAATTGTTCATAAGTATCTTCCACCTCAATAGCAATCTATTCAGTATGAAACGTAATAAAATTAGCCATAGATCAGGTCACAATAGATTACAAAAATTAAAACAAAGTATTGCCTTTCATG
>CAMDNJ010000119.1 GCA_945902915.1 Crenothrix polyspora
ATTCGCGTATTTTAAATAGTGATATTTGTTGTAACTTATTGATATTTATTGAATAACCGGCATTGTATAATAATTGGTCAATTTAACTAGAGCCTAGGTAAAATCAGCAAATAGTGATAATGAAAAGTACTTATTCACAGACTTATCCACAGCTTCTGTGGGTAACTAAAATTCTCTTGTAGGTATAACTACTTAGCTTTAAAACTCTTAAATTAACAACAGTTATGTCTACTATGCAACATTGCGATAAGTTCATTTTTAAAGTGGCTATTTCTATTCCTGTTTATCGTTTATTTGATTACCTTGCGCCAGAAGATGTCGTGCTAGATTCTATTAAACCGGGCGTGCGAGTAGAGGTGCCTTTTGGAAAAGGCAAGAAAATAGGTTATTTATTAGAAATAGCCACGCATAGCGAATTTGATCTTGTTAAGTTAAAACCCATCATTCGCGTCATTGATCCCCATCCCTTGTTATCTCCTAAAGACCTGCGCTTGTTAAGGTGGGCGGCTAGTTATTATCATCACCCTATTGGTGTGGTCATCGGATCGGCATTTCCTGCGGCATTAAGGCAGGGTAAAGTGATGCTAATAAAGCCACAAAAACGTTATGCTTTGACAGACTTGGGCGTGGCAACCAGTAGTCAGCAATTGCAACGTACGCCTAAACAGCTACAAGTATTGGAAAAGTTTCAAAGCGCTACGTCTAGTCTGACAGAAGCTGAACTTACGGCATGGGAAGAGGCTTGGCGACCAGCAGTAAAACAATTAATAACGAAAAAACTTATACAGCTTACTTTAGCTGAAGCGGGTGTTACGAATGTTGGCGCGTTAATGAGTAAGCCTGCTTTGCCTGCTAATATTCAACAGCAAGCCGCTATAGATGCTGTTTGCACCAGTCTTGGTCAATTTGGCGTGTTTTTGTTGGACGGTGTGACGGGTAGTGGCAAAACAGAAGTTTATTTACAAATCATTCGTAGCGTCTTAGAGCGTGGGCAACAAGTATTAGTCTTGGTGCCAGAGATTACCCTGACTCCGCAACTGGAAGATCGCTTTAGGCAGCGTTTTGCAGTTGATATTGCCTTGTCGCATTCTAAATTGACCGATAAGCAAAGAGCGGTTGCTTGGTTAAAAATGCAACAGGGACAAGGTTCTATTTTATTGGGTACGCGCTCGGCTTTATTTACGCCCTTGAAAAACCCAGGCTTAATCATTCTAGATGAAGAGCATGACGCGTCCTTTAAACAGCAAGAAGGTTTTCGATTTTCGGCTAGAGATATTGCCGTAGTTCGTGGTCAATTGTTACATATTCCTGTTTTATTGGGCTCTGCAACACCCTCCTTAGAAAGTTTACATAACGTCAATAAGCAACGCTATCAGTTATTAGCCTTGCCTGATCGTGCGGGTAAAGCCATAGAGCCAACGTTACATTTATTAGATATTAGAAATAAACGTATGCAAGAAGGCTTGTCGGCTGCGTTATTAGAAGAAATACATAAAACCTTAGCTAAACACGAACAAGTGCTGTTGTTCTTAAATCGACGTGGTTTTGCGCCGACTTTAATTTGTCATGGCTGCGGTTGGGTGGCGCGTTGTCATCGTTGTGATGCTAATTTGGTGATTCATGTTGATGAAAATTGCTTGCGTTGTCATCATTGCACCAAAGAACAACCTTTGCTTAGGCGTTGCCCTGAATGCAAGTTGGGCGAATTAACACCTTTAGGTTTGGGCACTGAGCGCGTAGAAAAAGTGTTGGCTGAATTGTTTCCCGATAAAGTTGCTGTGCGCTTAGATCGTGATTCTACGCAACGAAAAGGCGCGCTAGAAGATTATCTACAGCAAATTAATAATGGCGAAGTGGATATTATTTTGGGTACGCAAATGCTCGCTAAAGGTCATCATTTCCCTAATGTAACCTTAGTGGCCATCTTGGATGTCGATAGCGGTTTGTTTAGTATTGATTTTCATGCTGCTGAAAAACTTGCACAAATGATCGTTCAAGTTTCTGGTCGTGCTGGACGTGCGGAAAAGTGCGGAAAAGTGATTATGCAAACGAGGCAACCAGATCATCCCTTATTGACCACCTTAATTCAGCAAGGTTATCAAAGCTTTGCGATCTCAGCCTTGGCAGAGCGCAAAGAAGCGACGCTACCGCCCTTTAGTTATCAAGCCTTATTACGTGTGCAAGCAGCAGAGGAGGGACTGCCGTCGATTTTCTTTCAGGCTTTAACCGATTTAATAAAAACGTTAAATGTGCGGCATACGCTGATTTTAGGGCCTGTGTCAGCGCCTATGGCCAGAAGGGCAGGGCTTTATCGTTATCAATTATTGTTTCAGAATAATCGACGCAATGAATTGCAGCACTTCTTAGACGAATTGGTGCCGAAACTAGCTACGCTCAAGCAGGCAAAAAAGATACATTGGTCCTTGGATATTGATCCTGTGGATTTGTATTAGGGATTCATTAGCTGCTTTTTATACTCGATTTCATTGGGCACAATTTACTCTGATGGTTACATCCATGTACTCTGGATTCCGGCAGTCCATGCCGGGATGACGACTTATGGATGTTTGTGCTTATATAAAATCAACGGCTTGGCATTATAATGACGCATTAACAAATGACAGAGTAGATAAACAATGGGACTTATCAAAAAGCTCGCATCACAAACAGCTATTTATGGCATTAGTAGTATTTTTGGTCGTTTTCTTAATTACCTATTGGTGCCGCTGTATACCTATTATTTCTCAGCAGCCGAATACGGTGTAGTCTCCGAATTTTATGCTTATGCAGGCTTTTTTTCTGTGTTGTTATTATTTGGCTTTGAAACTGGGTATTTTCGCTTTCGTGATAAAGAGCATAGTGGTCAAGATGTTGCCTACTCAACCGCGCTCTTTTTTGTGGTACTTGTAAACTTAAGCTTTTTTCTTGGTATTTGTTTGATTAATGCCAAGCTTTCAGCGGCATTACATTATGCCAATCATCCAGAATATGTCTTGTGCTTTAGTTTAATCTTGGTTTTAGATGCCATATCGGCTATCCCTTTTGCACGATTACGTGCAGAGAATAGGGTCTTTCGTTTTGCTGGCATCAAAGTGCTAGAAATAACGGTGACTATTTTACTGAGTCTATTTTTCATTATTTATTGTCCCAAGTTGTATGCACAACATAGCTCAAGTTGGATAGAGGCTATTTATGATCCCAGCATAGGCATAGGCTACATTTTTATCGCTAATTTATTGGCTAGTATCGTTAAGTTTTTGCTGCTTTCGCCTGAATTAAAAGGTTTAGCTTGGGGATTTGATCGTCCACTATTTGCACGTATGGTTCGATATTCAGCGCCGATGGTGGTCATCGGCTTTGCTGGTATCATTAATGAAATGTTAGATCGCGCTTTATTAAAGTATTTGCTGCCTTATGATTTTCAGACCAATATGAAAATGTTGGGCATTTATAGCGCTTGTTATAAATTATCGATATTAATGACCTTGTTTATTCAAGCTTTTCGTTATGCGGCAGAGCCCTTTTTCTTTGCTTATGCAGATAAAGTCGATGCTCGCGATGTTTATGCCAAAGTCTTAAAGTTTTTTGTCATCTTTTGTGTGTTTATCTTTTTGTTGGTGACTTTATTCATTGATTTCTTTAAATATTTTCTGGGTGAGGAGTTCCGTGCTGGCCTTGAAGTCGTACCTATCTTGTTATTGGCTAATGTATGTTTAGGCATTTATGTCAATTTATCGATTTGGTACAAATTGACTGACCGAACATTAATGGGCGCTAGCGTATCGCTAGCGGGCGCTTTATTGACCATAGGTCTTAATGTCGCTTGGATACCTGTGTGGGGCTATGTAGGCTCTGCATGGGCAACTTTGGCGTGCTATGCCGCAATGGCGATAGTCTCTTATGGTTTGGGGCAATATTATTACCCTGTGGCTTATCCTATTAAGCGCATACTGGCTTATATTGGTTTAGGTGTGTTGCTCTATGTCGCTAAAGTACAGTTGCCGGTGAATCTTGATGTGCCGTCATGGCTATTGTCTTTAGAATTGTTATCTTTATATCTATTGGTCGTAATGTTCTTTGAAAGAACGTCACGCTTTGCTATCAGTAATCGTTAAAAACAGTCTTTTTTAGTTAAGAATTCGTTGCTATCAAGGCGGACGTAGACTTTTATTTGATAGGGGTTAATTTTAAAATTTGAATGTGTTGAAATGCCATATAAGTTGGATTTATTCGGTGCTAATGGGAGGATAAATAAGCCTTAAATTGACGTAAAATTGAATGTGAGCTCAGGTAATCTTTAAGTTACTTAAGTCTGCTTAGTACGTTTTGTGCTAGTGAAATTTATAATTACTGTCTAGTTTTTTTTTAAAAGAGAAATACAGATAACACCGCTTATTTTTACAGGAAGAGTTTTTATAAAAAATAGTTTTGACATGCCCTAACTTCTCATGATAAAAATTACCCCGTTGTTTTAATAAACTACGACAACCTGTTCAAGAAAAGTTTACTTTGAACAGCCCTCTTGAGGAGAGGGGATAATAATTACTAATAACTTAATGAGGATTTTAAAATGGCTGAAGAACAACAAAAAGATAACACTTGGGCAATCGTTGGCGTTTCTATCGCTGCTATCGTACTTTTAGTTGTTATGTTGAAAAAAGACGAAACTAAACATTTGCAAAGTGGCGCAGTTCAATCTTTGCAAGCGGAAACTTTCTCTAAAATTGAGAAAAGACATACCTCAAATAACAGCTCTGCTGCAGCAATTTCAGGTAAGTAATAGTAGTAACCCCCGTGAGGCCTTGCCGACGGGGGTGTTTTACCCATCTTCAATACTCGTACTGCCCTTAAAGACCCTGTTAGCCCGCATAAAAAGAGTAAAAACTTCCTTAATAAGCTACTCTAGCCTAAAAAATTTATACCTATTCAAGTAGCAAATAAAAACAATGTGCAGTATTTGTTACCGTCACGATTAATAATAAAGTATGTTGTGATATTTTACTTGCCTGACAATTAAAGGCTAGGTTGATAATTAAGCTGTACTTGCTAATAATCGTTTATTATCAATATCGAAACGTCCAGTAACAATAAAGCTTCGGCTTCAATATTGGTGTTGAGTTTCTGAAATTTACTACAAAACGAATCTTATAGTGCCTTTATACGCCGCATGTTATGGTTAAGTTTATTTGTAGGGGTATCATTCAATACTAGTACATCGTTGCTCAGATCTTTTATTTATGAGCTTTTTCCCTACAAGGCTTGCAAGGTCACAGCAACTTTCAAGCAGTTATAGGTTAGCTTATTAAGGCAGAAGCACAAATTTTCTTGAGCTTGAGAGTGTTGATCGCTGTGCTGAATTGGGTGGTTTCCCCCTTAATTTCTTAGCGATACATGATGCCGCCTTTATCGGATAGAGGTATCCTGATTAACCTAGCGTGTTTAAAAAGACTTTGGCTTTAGGCATAGTGCCCAAAGCCAAAGTGTAATAAGTATTGAGGTTAGTGCGGCTAGATCGCTTAATAGCTAATAATGATTGAATACTTCAATTTACCGTGGCATTACAAGGTCTTAACACAACAGAGCCTATAAGGCAGTAATCAGTTTTTGGCCGTTAGTAAGTGAGCAAGACGTAATTAGCCAGTCTTTTAGAAAGATCAGTCCAATCAACTTACAGCAGTTAATGCTATTCATCGTATCTTAATAAAGCTAAATACTTAGGCTCAGAGCTGTGCCGTTTTATCAATGATTATCTTAACAAACTCAATACGCCTTGTGTCGATTGGTTAGCTTGAGCCAACATCGCAGTACCCGCTTGTTGTAACACTTGTGCGCGTGACAAATTAGCGGTTTCAGCAGCAAAATCTGCATCTGTAATACGACTACGTGATGCAGTAGTATTAACGTTATTAGTTTGCAAGGTATTGATGGCAGCGGTGAAACGATTTTGGTATGCACCTAAAGCCGAGGCTGATGTAGATACTTGTTGTAAGGCACCATCAATAGCGGTTAAAGCTGCACTAGCCCCTGTGGCTGTATTTAAATTGACCGAAGAAACACTGTTTACTGATATCGTAGTTTGTGGAGCAGTCGTAGCAGCCGTCAAACCAGCAGAAGCCACTACGCCGCCACCCACGGTAATACCAGCAGCGGCTGTTGAAGATAAGGTCATGGTCGCTTGGGTAGTCGCTGCTGTTAAACCACCAGTAGCAGCGCCTGTAAAACCAGCACCTAGAGTAATAGCACGGCCATCAGCAGCGTTTAGCGTTACTAGTCCTGTTGTCGCATTCGCTGTTGCGGTAACACCCGATTGACCTGAAACTAAATTAATAGCAGCCGCCCAATTTGCACCCTCACCTGCGACAGCGCCACCGGCAGCAACATTACCCAATTGGATTCCATTAACCGTAAGAGTGGCGCCCGTTGTTACAGCGGTGAAAGTTGTTGCCGCAATACCGGTAACAGTAGTTGTGTTAGCTGTTGCTATGACACCTGAACTTGAAGAGACTGAATTAATAGTCGCGGCTATCGAATAAGCGCTAGCGGCGGTTTGCCCAGCACCTGTGCCGGTGGTAGAAGCAGGGATTTGTAACCCATTGAGTGTTACATCACCGGCATTAATGGCGGTAGTAGTCACAGCGCTTGTTACTGTCGTTGCTGTTGACGAGCCACTACCACCCAGAGCTGCAGCGGTAGCATTACCTATGGAGGCGATAGTAATAGAATTACTACCGCTATTATTAGCACCAATCTGAAAGTTTTGTCCATTAAAAGAACCATCCAGTAAATTAATGCCATTAAAGGACGAATTAGTGGCGACTCGGGTAATTTCCGAGATCAGTTGTTGGGCTTGATTATTCAAAGCAGCCCGATCACTGGCGCTATTACTGCCGTTGGCAGCTTGCACAGCCAAGGTTCGAATTTGTTGTAAGCTAGCAGTAATGTTGCTCAAATCACCCTGCGCGGTTTGTGTCAAGGAAATGGCGTCATTGGCATTACTAGCGGCCTGAGTATTACCATTAATTTGCGAAGTCATTCGTTCGCTGATCGCGTAACCAGCAGCGTTGTCAGCAGCGCTATTAATTTTTAAACCAGACGATAAGCGTTGCATGGCGGTTGATAAGCCTGCTTGATTCTGACTAATGGCGTTTTGAGAATTTAATGAAGCTAGATTGGTATTGACGGTAAGTGACATGGTAAATCTCCTAATTTAGGTCTTTTTTTATGCAAAAGTGATAAGTTGTTAGAGTGTAAATAACGTAACGTCAGTTAAATTTCTACGTTGAAATCAATAAAGCAATTAAGATGCCATTTGTTGCCGTTCACTAATATTAGCTAGCTTGGTAAAGAAGGTTGGCTCATTGTAAAAAGAGTTTTGTCATAAATTTGACGTGTTATTGACGGATAGTTGTTTGGCTAAATTATTTAGGCAGGGATGTTTACTTACAGTGGTTAGAGTGTAAAGTTAAGCTTGGTTTTTGGCTTCTATTTTGACTTCATAGATTAATTTCGTAAACACCCGAATTCATATAATAAATGCAACACTCTTTAAAAAGGCTAGATGGTATAGTTTCCGTCTACCAAAACAAAAAACTAAAGAGGTGTTCAATGCGAACAACATTTACCCATCTAACCCAAGAAGAAAGATACCATATCTACATAG
>CAMDNJ010000120.1 GCA_945902915.1 Crenothrix polyspora
CGCCATAAATACCGGTATTCATAGCATGAAGTTAACGTGGCACGGTATGCGATGGACTGTTCGAGGTATGAAGTCGGGTAAGTAGGACATGACTCTGGCTAGGCGCACCCTATAGACCTGACTATTTGATGGGCTATTGACGTAGCAAAATCCAAACAGTTGCTCACATTATTTCATGAGTATGGTTAGGACGATGAGACAAAGTAGCCGGTAAATGGTTAGATGAGGTGATTAAATAAAGTCTATACCTAGGCTATGAATCTAAAAACCTAGGGTTTTACCTATCTTTAGTTTGTTTAGCGGTGTAGTTTTATGGATAATGTACCCATGAATTGATGATTTTCAATAGATTCAATCGTTTCAAGACAAGGTAGCGGACTATGACAGAACTAATGAGTAAGGGCATCGAGTTAATGTTAGCTGGAATGGGTATTGTCTTCCTGTTTTTAGCTATGTTAGTGGTTGCCATTAATATGATGTCAGCGCTGATACAGCGGTTTTTTCCAGAAGCCCCTAATTTAGCTGGAACAGTAACGACCTTATCTAGTGGAACTGATAAAAATATTATTGCTGCGATTACCGCAGCGGTGCATCAGCATCGTAGTAAACATAAATAAAAGCCTTGAGTATTGAAAAGTGTTGTATGTTGTTTATGTTTTTAGGTCTTTATTTTAAAGGATGTTTTTAAATAAGGATTTATAGCGATATAGACTGTATTAATAAAATGATGTCATCATTGCTAAAACATTTTGATTGATCTAATGTTATCTCAATCAAGCTTTTATTATAAAATGCATGTAAACGACTCAAAAGGTCAATAGATTAAACGCCTGTACAGGTTATCGGAGAACTAGTCAGAATGGCCCAAGATAAAAAAAAGCCCCTAAGTATCACTGAAGTTGTGTTGCGTGATGCCCATCAATCCATCTTAGCCACTCGTTTACGCATAGAAGATATGCTACCTATCTGTGAAAAAATAGACCAGATAGGTTATTGGTCTATCGAATCATGGGGTGGCGCTACTTTTGATGCCTGTATCCGCTATTTAGGCGAAGATCCTTGGGAAAGATTACGTTTATTAAAAGCAGCCATGCCTAATACACCTCAACAAATGTTGTTAAGAGGCCAAAATATTTTAGGTTATCGGCATTATGCTGATGATGTCGTTGATAAGTTTGTCGAGCGCTGTGCTATTAACGGTATCGATGTATTTCGCATTTTTGATGCGATGAATGATATGCGTAATATTGAACATGCTGTAAAAGCGGTCTTAAATACTGGCGCACATGCTCAAGGGACTATTTCTTATACCACTAGTCCTGTACATACGCTGAATGTTTGGGTGGATTTAGGTAAACAGATTGAAGACATGGGCGCTCATTCTATTTGTATTAAAGATATGGCCGGCCTATTAAAACCTTATGATGCTTATGAATTAGTCAGTCGTCTAAAGAAAAGCACAAAAATTCCTATACATTTACATTGTCATGCCACTACCGGCTTAAGCGTCGCTACACTGATTAAAGCCGCCGAAGCGGGTATCGATAATGTTGATACCGCTATTTCTTCCATGAGTATGACCTATGGTCACAGTGCTACAGAGACTATCGTTGCCAGTCTTGAAGGTACAGGACGCGCCACTGGTTTAGATTTAGTTAAGCTTGAAGAAATTGCTCATTACTTTAGAGATATTCGTAAAAAATACGCGCAATTTGAAGGCAGCCTAAAAGGTGTCGATGGACGTATCTTAGTCTCTCAAGTGCCTGGCGGCATGTTGACTAATATGGAAAGTCAATTAAAAGAACAGGGTGCTGCCGATAAGTTTGATGAGGTGATGCACGAAATACCGCGTGTGCGTGAAGACTTAGGCTTTATACCTTTAGTTACGCCTACCTCGCAAATTGTAGGCACCCAAGCCGTCATGAATGTCATGAATGGTGAGCGTTATAAAACCATCACCAAAGAAACGGCGGGTGTTTTAAAAGGCGAATACGGCGCAACACCAGCACCTGTAAACAAACAATTGCAAGATAGAGTGCTAGACGGCGCGAAAGCAATTACCTGTAGACCAGCTGATTTAATCGAGCCTGAAATGGATAAGCTGATCGCTGAAGTACAGGAAAAGGCCTTAGCTGAAAATGTAAAACTATCTAAACATATAGAAGAAGATGCCTTAATTAATGGCATGTTTGCGCAAGTCGGTTGGAAGTTCTTAGTTAATCGGGGCAATGCAGCCGCTTTTGAAGCTGCTCCAGATGCGCTAGCGTTTATGGCAGAAACTCCTGTTGTTAAGTCCTTGACGACTAAGGCTATCACTGAAACCTATATTGTTAATGTCGACGGTAGAAACTTTAACGTTACCGTAGGCCCACCGGGTGCGCCGCTGGCTATTAAATCCACCAGTGTTGATAACACGACTATAGAGCCGATCGTTGAGTCGGGTGCTGAGGTCTATGCGCCTATGGCTGGCAATATACTTAAAATTTTAGTTGAAGTGGGTAGTACGGTAGCAGAAGGTGAAGTGGTTGTTATTATGGAAGCGATGAAAATGGAAACAGAAGTTAGATCTAAATTTAGCGGTATAGTCAGTGCTGTTCATATTAAGGAAGGTGGTGCCGTCGCTGGTGGTAATGCCTTGATTTCTTTATAGCAATAGATGGCTACATCAAGAGACATATTATGGAAAATTTGACAGCACTCTGGCAAAGCACTGGCCTGTATAATTTTACGGGCGGTCAGGCTTTTATGATGTTGGTTGGCTTTTTATTGCTATTTCTGGCAATAAAAAAAGGTTTTGAGCCACTATTGTTATTACCTATAGGTTTTGGTGCCATACTCAGTAATATACCCGTGGCGGGTATTGCTGAAGAAGGTGGCTTGTTATATTACCTTTATTTTGGTATTAAAGCCGGTATCTTCCCGTTACTGATTTTTATGGGGGTTGGAGCCATGACCGATTTTGGTCCTATGCTAGCTAATCCTAAAACCTTGTTATTAGGTGCAGCCGCGCAATTTGGTATATTTGCCTCTTTGCTAGGCGCATTAGCACTTAATGTGGTGCCTGGTCTTGAATTTAGCTTAAAGGATGCGGCAGCTATTGGCATTATCGGTGGCGCTGATGGCCCAACAGCTATTTATGTGGCTTCAAAATTAGCACCGGATTTATTAGGTGCTATTGCTGTTGCTGCTTATTCATACATGGCCTTAGTACCCTTAATTCAGCCGCCGATTATGCGTGCCTTAACCACAGAAGATGAGCGCAAAATTGAAATGAAGCAAATGCGCGCAGTTAGCAAAACGGAAAAAATTGTCTTTCCTTTGATGTTGCTGATACTGTCCATCTTGTTATTGCCGTCTGCTACGCCCTTGATCGGCATGTTTGCCTTGGGTAATTTAATGAATGCTTCTGGTGTGGTAGAGCGTTTAAGTCAAACAGCACAAAATGAATTGATCAATATTGTTACTATATTTTTAGGCTTGGCGGTCGGCTCTAAGTTGAGTGCGGAGGCCTTTTTGCAAATAGAAACCTTGGGTATCTTAGCGCTAGGTGCAGTTGCTTTTGCCATAGGTACAGCTTCTGGGGTCATTATGGCGAAAATTATGAATAAATTTAGTGATACGCCTATTAATCCATTAATTGGTGCCGCGGGTGTATCGGCTGTGCCTATGGCAGCTAGAGTTGCTAATAAACTCGGATTAGAAAGTAATCCGCATAATTTCTTATTAATGCACGCAATGGGGCCTAATGTCGCTGGCGTCATCGGTTCTGCTGTCGCTGCGGGTGTATTGTTAAGTCTGGTTAAATAAATAGACTACCCTTTTAAGTCCGTAGCCTCGATGAAGCAACGCGGAATCGAGGATTTACAGCGCTCCGACGTCCTGGATTCCACTGCGTTTCATCGAGGCTACGACGGTAAGACTTTCAACGCATCCTGTCATAGCACCAAGGCCTTAAGCTTATAGAGCAATTCTAAGGTTTGTTTTGGGCTCAGCTCATCTGGCAGTATGTCTTCTAGTTCGTAGCCTCGATGAAGCAACGCGTAATCGAGGATTTACAGAGCTCCGACGTCCTCGATTCCACTGCGTTTCATCGAGGCTACGACGGTAGGACTTTCAACGCATCCTGTCATAGCACTAAAGCCTTAAGCTTATAGAGCAATTCTAAGGTTTGTTTTGGGCTCAGCTCATCTGGCATTATGTCTTCTAGTCCGTAGCCTCGATGAAGCAACGCGTAATCGAGGATTTACAGCGCTCCGACGTCCTCGATTCCACTGCGTTTCATCGAGGCTACGACGGTAAGGCTTTCAACGCCTCCTGTCATAGCACTAGGGCCTTAAGCTTATAGAGTAATTCTAAGGCTTGTTTTGGACTTAGTTCATCTGGCAGTATGTCTTCTAGTCCGTAGCCTCGATGAAGCAACGCGTAATCGAGGATTTACAGCGCTCCGACGTCCTCGATTCCACTGCCTTTCATCGAGGCTACGACGGTAAGACTTTCAACGCATCCTGTCATAGCACCAAGGCCTTAAGCTTATAGAGCAATTCTAAGGCTTGTTTCGGGCTCAGCTCATCTGGCAGTATATCTTCTAGCAAAGTAACAGCAGGGTGATCATCTGGCGTTGAAAATAAGTCCAATTGCTTAACGTCAGTTGCGCTTTGTTGTTCTTGGTAGGCATGATCTTCTAAATGCCGTAATTTAGTTTTGGCTTTTTCGATGACCGAGCGAGGTACGCCGGCTAAAGCGGCTACTTGTAAGCCATAACTCTGATTAGCGGGCCCGTCTTTAACCGCATGTAAAAAGATAATTTTGTCGCCATGCTCCATCGCATCCAAATGTACGTTGAAGATGATGTCTTGTTCATCGGCTAAGGTCGTTAATTCAAAATAATGCGTAGCAAAGAGAGTAAAGGCTTTGGTTTGTTTGGCTAGATGATCGGCACAGGCCCACGCTAAAGATAAGCCATCGAAGGTACTCGTACCTCGGCCTATTTCATCCATCAGAATCAAACTTTTTTCAGTGGCATTGTGCAGGATATTAGCTGTTTCAGACATTTCCACCATAAAGGTCGAGCGTCCACTCGACAAGTCATCGGAAGCGCCTATGCGAGTAAATATTTTATCGATAGGGCCGCAGCTAAACTGTTTGGCGGGCACATAACAACCGATGTGAGCGATCAGTACGATGAGTGCCGCTTGGCGCATATAAGTTGATTTACCACCCATATTGGGGCCAGTGACGACTAACATTTTGCGCTGATTTGAAAAGCTTAAATCGTTAGGCACAAAAGGAATGTCAGAAACCTGTTCAATCACTAAATGCCGTCCACCTTCTATCTCAATGCCAGGGATATCGGTTAACGTGGGTGCCGATAAGTTTAGAGTAACTGCTCGTTCAGCAAAAGTGTTGAGTACATCCAGTTCTGCAAGTGCTGCTGCACATTGTTGTAATGGTATCAACGCGGCGGCGATCATATTGAGTAATTCTTCGTAAAGAAATTTCTCAAAAGATAAGGCTTTGTCTTTTGCGCTAAGTACCTTGTCTTCAAAGCTTTTTAATTCTTCGGTAATATAACGCTCAGCACCTTTTAAGGTTTGTTTACGGGTGTAATGTAAGGGTATTTTATCGGCGTGTAGATGTGAAATCTCAATATAATAACCATGTACGCGGTTATAATTAACCTTAAGTGTACTGATGCCGGTAGCCGCTTTTTCCCTATTTTCCATATCAATCAGAAACTGATCGGCGTTTTGGCTTAAATTTCGTAGCTCATCTAAATCTTCATGGTAGCCTGGGGCAATAACGCCACCGTCACGAATAAGCACAGGTGGATTATCCACTAGGGCTTTTTGTAGTAAGGTTAATGTGTCAGGATGCTCACCTATTTGCTGGGCAATTTTAGTAAGTTGCAGGTTTTCGCAAGTTGCTAAACTTTGTTGTAATTCGGGCAGCACGGCAAGGGTTGAACGTAACACCAACAAGTCCCTAGGACGAGCTGATTTTAAAGCAATACGCGAACTAATACGCTCAATATCACCGACTTGCCTTAATTGGCTTTGTAGGGTTTCATAGAGCCTATTAGTGAGTAAGCTTTCGATACAGGCATAACGATCATTGAGACCTTGCACATCCCGTAACGGTCGATTGATCCAACGTCTTAAACAGCGACTGCCCATCGTTGAAGAGGTTTTATCTAAAACGCCAAACAAGGTATATTGTAGCTGTCCCGAAGGATGATAATCCAATTCAAGATTACGACGACTGGAGGCATCTAATAAAATACTGTCAGCACTATTTTCAGTACAAATGCCTTGTATATGGGGCAGGGCAGTCTGCTGAGTTTCTTTAACATACAGCAATAAAGCACCGGCGGCAGCAATGGCTGCGGGTAAGTGTTCACAGCCAAAGCCTTTTAAATCTAAGGTGTTGAATTGTTGCAATAGTCGTTGCTTAGCGCTTTCTAAATCAAAATGCCAAGGCAGTCGTCGACATAAACCGCCTCGTTGTTGTAAGCTGGCGGGCAAGCGCCAGTCTTCGCTAAACAATAATTCGGCTGGATTTAAGCGACCTAATTCACTGAGCAATTGATCTTCTGAGTCGACTTGTTGCAAAATAAAACGGCCGCTCGTTAAATCTAGGCTGGCAATGCCGTAGTGTTGATTGGCATCAGTGAGTGCATAGAGTGCAATCAGTAAATTATCTGTGCGATCATCCAATAAGGCTTCATCGGTCACCGTGCCGGGAGTAACGATACGCACGACTTTACGTTCGACAGGGCCTTTGCTGGTTGCAGGGTTGCCAATTTGTTCACAAATAGCGACTGAGACGCCTTTTTTTAATAATTTAGCCAGATAACCTTCGGCTGAATGATAGGGAATACCCGCCATAGGGATAGGTAAACCTGCTGATTGTCCTCGACTCGTTAAGGTAATATCTAATAGCTGTGAGGCTTTTTTGGCATCATCAAAGAACAGCTCATAAAAATCGCCCATACGATAAAATAACAAGGTATCAGGATGATCGGCTTTGATGCGCAAATATTGCTGCATCATCGGGGTGTTTGGGGTATGGGGAGTTTGTTTTATTGTCATTAGGCTATTTTAGCCGAAGTTAGCTGAGGTCACATCATGGATCATGCGGTAGTTTAGCACGATATTATTATAAATCAATAGCTTAAAAAAAGCCTTTCCGTTCGCAAACCCAGCAAAGGCTGTTTAAGGTTTAATTAAAACCGTCAAAATCTAGGAAGTGTTTTATATCAGTTTTCCAACAACCTAGATTCAATCTACAAGAAAATTACAGCCTCGCCAGCGCTAACATAAAACCTTAAATTTCATAAATCGTTAGTGCTGTTGAATAGGCAGCATATCGAGCAATGGCAATTTGTGATTGCTGCGATAATTTCCCGTAAATCTGATAATCTTGCTCCAGATTTTTGTCTGAGTCGTTAGGAAATACGCTAATGTAAAACGGCGACCCTATGCCATTACGCATAATCATCATAAGTGCCTCTCTGTCGCTTGGTGAAGCGTTGGAAAGATTAAGTGTCAATGTTTTAGCACGCATCTTAACATCAGTGAGCAAATCTCCTGCATCGTTGCGCGTGTGTTGGCTGTCATCGTTCCAGCCGATTTG
>CAMDNJ010000121.1 GCA_945902915.1 Crenothrix polyspora
CATATTTTTAAAGAGCGTGGAGCGTAAGCCCCGTTGAGTCGGCCTATTATACGGATCCGATTCAGCTTGTCAACTCCTTGTCGACTTTAGTTTTTAACCCTGAACCAAGAAATCCTCAGCCCCAAGTAGCCGACAATTATAACAACCTCGGCCAACTTGTCAAACTTCCTTTTCAACTTAATGCCCACTTCCTGTGCTTTCGATTAATGCTGCCTCCGAAAGAACTGCGTATTATACAGCGATGCTCTTAGCCGTCAAGCACTAAGCATAGATATTCTTACTGTTAATGGTTATGGAGACTGTTTTTGCAAGATTAATGAAGCTGACCACCCCATTACAATAGGTTGCAAGGCATATTGTAATGGGGTGGGCGGTTACCTAGATAATGGTAAGATCTGTGTCTATGTGCGTGCCTTAAACATTCATGGCGAAGCCTATAAGAGGAGAACTGTTCCACTAGGTAAAGAAGCGAATCATACGCGCTGAAGCACCCAACTTTCCAACCGTAGCGTCCACTAACCTACCTAAACACCCCCTCCTTAAGTAATTAAGCTTAGGAAAAGACCTGCAAGCGATTGACTAATACCAACGAACTTCAGGGCGAGGGGAAAACTATCGGCAGCATCTTTATCAAGCCCGCCATCTTACCGACGCTTTGCAGTTCCTTGCTAAAAAGAGCCAGCACATTATTTGCGACTTTCGGTGCTTTACCTGTATCCCTTGAAGTCTTACCTATAACCTTCATGCCTTTGCTTAATTCATGCGCTATCTGATCTCGCTTGTACTTTTAATGTCAATACCGAGCAGCCCAATGACAGTATTTTAAATTTTTAGAATTATTTTCCACGCGTGTTAGTTATCAAAGATCACCTTTTGTCGTTTTAACATCAACATATAGCTCTAATTGCCTTTTAATTAAAGACATTTGCTTTTGGCAACCCTCCTTTGCAGCAATGTTTCCCATAGAATTATATTAAACCACGTCAACATTTCTGGAATGAATGTCAGCTTATTCGAATTGTCATCAATCTTATCCAATATTTAACAATATATTTTTTTGCACTCATGCGCTGAACATATAAATAGCTGTTTATAAGTGTAATGAACCTATATTGCTAATCAGTAATTTTCGAACTCTTTAATAAAAATGCTACCATGCTTAATTTATTTGCAACCTGGTTTATTCATGCCCAATACCCTAAAGCTTCCCATAGAGTCTCTGAAACTAAATGTCGACTTGACTGGTTTTGAATTTCCCACAGCTCCTCGCTTGCAAACTACTATTTTAGGACAACCTAGAGCACAATCAGCACTGGAGTTTGGCGTTGCTATGACCAATCCTGGTTACAATATTTTTGTTATGGGTGAATCTGGACTAGGTCGACTTTCTATGGTCACCAATCATTTAGATGCACTTACCGCAACTATGCCTGCACCTGCCTCTTATGCTTATGTAGACAATTTTGATAATAGCAGAGAACCTGTTGTCATTGAATTACCTGCTGATCAAGGGCAACTATTCGCCAAGAACATAGAAAAACTAATAGATGATCTATTAGCAACTTTTCCCGCTGCTTTTGAAAGCCCTAGCTATCAGCAAAAAAAATCGGCCCTAGAACGTCAATTTAGCCAGCACTATAACAATGCTATAGATTTAGTTGATAAACAAGCCCAGCAAAATAATATTGCTCTGTTTCGAGAAAGTGAAAACATAACCTTTACCCCTATTCGGAAAAACAAACCTCTTAATGAGGAACAGTTTTCCCAACTACCTCAATCTGAACGTGAATTATTTCATAAGCAAGTTGAAACGCTAGAAGACTATTTAGGCGAAGTATTACTGGAATTACCTCAGTGGCGTAGAACCTTAGTCGATAAAATCAAACAACTCGATAATGACACCGTAGCCTTAGCGATAGATCCGCTATTTTCTGAACTGAATGATAGCTATCAAAACATTGATGATGTTATTACTTATCTAGCAGAAATTAAAAAAAACCTAGGAAATACTATTGCTGATTATTTAATGCCTAGTCGCGCCTTAGAAGCCAGAGAAAGTAATACAAAACGACTTATCCTAAATGAACTCTATAAACCTAATATCCTTATAGACAATAAGCATGAAAATGGTACCCCCGTTATTTATGAACCCCACCCCATTTTTCAAAACTTGTTTGGTCGTATTGAGTATGTCAGCGAGCAGGGCACATTATTAACTAACTACCAAAAAATCTGCGCAGGCTCCTTACATAAAGCCAACGGCGGTTATCTGATTTTAGATGCAGAAAAGATCTTAACCTATCCTTTTGTGTGGGAAGGACTTAAACGAGCACTACAATCTGGACGCATAGAAATTGAATCACCGTATTCTGAATTAGGCATTAACACCATGACCTTAAAGCCAGAAATCATTCCTTTAAATATTAAAGTTGTTTTGATTGGTTCTAGGGACATCTATTATCTATTAGAAGAAATGGATAGCGAATTTAATGAAATGTTTAGGATACTCGCAGATTTCGACAATTATATCCCCCGCACCATTGAGTCCATGACAAGCTTTGCTTCATTAATGATTAAACACGCAGCTGACTCGGGCGCTAAACCTTTAACTCGTAGCGCTATAGAAGGACTCATTGAACATAGCTGCCGACTCTCCGAAAACCAAAAACATTTTTCAGCTCACATTAAAGACTCTTTAGATATAATTGCTGAAGCCCATTTATTTTGTGCGCAAGCCAAACATTTAGAAATCGACAGGCCTCATATAGAACAAGCATTATCTGCTAGAGAGTACCGTAATGGCCGTTTATCCCAAGCCATACTCGATGAAATGATAGAAGGTACAATACTTATCGATACTGATGGTGTCGCCATAGGAAAAATTAATGGCCTTACGGTTTTAGAAATAGGTGGCTGTAGTTTTGGTGCGCCTGCCCGCATTACTACGACGGTTTCTCCTGGCTCCAGAGGCATTGTTGATATAGAACGCGAAGCAGAATTAGGACAAGCGATACATTCTAAGGGCGTTATGATTTTAACCGGCTATTTAGGCCATATTTACGCCCAGCAATTTCCTTTGGCTATTTCAGCCAGTATTGCCATTGAACAATCTTATGGCTATATCGATGGCGATAGTGCCTCACTGGCTGAATTGTGCTGCCTTATTTCTGCGCTTACCCGTACCCCTATCAAACAAGGCTTTGCCGTTACCGGTTCTATTAACCAATATGGTGAAGTGCAAGCCATCGGAGGAGTTAACGAAAAAATAGAAGGTTACTTTAGACTGTGTCAGGCACGTGGGCTTAATGGTGAACATGCGGTTATTATCCCCGCCGCCAATAAAATTAATTTAATGTTAAAGCAGGAAGTCATTGATGCCGTGGCGCAGGGATTGTTCTCAGTTTATGCCGTATATACAGTTGATGAAACCTTAGAACTCCTTACTAACCAACCAGCCGGTGAAGTGGACGCTGATGGCTTATATCCTGAAAACACCATTAATGCCAGAGCGATTTTCCGCTTAAAAGAAATTTCCGACATGGCTGGCGATGAAGAAAAAGAAGAGGGCGCTTAGTTTTATCTAATTTGCTGTAATTTTTAAGGCTATGGGGCAGAAACAAGCGTGTTTACTGCCCGTCTTCTCAAGGCAACTAGGCTCGCTCAGCCCTCAAAGCCGCGAAGCTAATTTCATTTGTTCTAATGCCGCTCTTTTTTGTTTTGCGCGCTCAGCTTTTTCCGTCACTTCTAGTTCTATTCTTAAGCTCCTAGCCTCATAACGCTGTTTTGCGTGATGGGCTAGCTCATATTGTTTAGTGCCGTTTGCTATTGGTGCGGTGGGTAACAAAACAATACAATCTACTGGACAAGGTGCAATACAAAGCTCACACCCCGTACATTCAGAAGCAATAACCGTATGCATAAATTTTGCTGCACCTAAGATTGCGTCAACAGGGCAAGCAGCAATGCATTTAACACAACCGATACAATCTTGCTCAATAATAAACGCCACACGTTTAGCTTTATGTTGGCCAAATTCTGGATTAAGCGGCTTAGGATTTACACCCAATAATAAAGCGAGTGCTACGATACCTTCGTTACCGCCTGGTGGGCATTGATTAATATCGGCCGCACCTGAGGCAATGGCAAGCGCATAAGGCTTACAACCTTGAAAGCTACATTGTCGGCATTGAGTCTGAGGCAGTATGGCATTGATTTGATCAATCAAACTTGTGTCTGGCATCTCTAAAAGTATTGCTATCTTATTTTACTGATTTCAATTTAAGCTCATGCAACTGCATATTAATCAGCTTAAGTGTTGCTAAAATACCCGCAAAAACTTGATTAGAATGTACCGCTCGAGTTTTTCGTAATTCTCCAGCGCAATCCCAAGTAATCACACACTCCGTTAAAGCGTCAGTATGGCCGCCTCGAGGTATTCTAACTTCATAATCGAACAATGCCGGCACACTATACTGATAGGCAGACATCACTTTACTAATCGCAACTATAAAAGCATCAAAGCCCCCATTTCCAGAACCAGAAGCCATATGCGTTGTGCCCTTGACTTTGATTCTTATACTGGCTGTTGATTCTAAATCAAGACCACTAGTAACCGAGCAGTTCAGTAACTTAATATGTTGATAATCCTTAGTCTCTAATACATCAGCAATTATAAAAGGTAAATCGTCAGTGGTAATCGTCTGCTTTGAATCACCTAAACTAACAATGCGCTCTAATACTTTTTTCTGATTTTCTTCCGATAAATCAAGCTCTAACTGCTCAAGATTTTTCTTTAATGAAGCTTTGCCGCTCATTTTTCCTAAGGCGTAACTGCGAATACGAGAAAAGCGTTCTGGGCTTAACTTGGTTTTATATAATCCGCCTTTTTGATCGCCATCCGCATGTATGCCTGCAGTTTGTGTAAAGACATCAGCACCAATAATCGGTGCATTAGCCGCCACCCGTTTTCCAGAAAAGTTTTCAACCATATTGCTGATGCGCACAATATAGCTTTCATCAATAGATAGCTCTTTATGCATTTTATCGCGCAAAACTACTGCGACCTCAGCCAAGGAAGCGTTACCAGCTCTTTCTCCAAGACAGTTAACGGTACAATGTATCGAACTTACACCAGCACGAACAGCCGCCATAACATTAGCTGTTGCTAAGCCATAATCATTATGGGGATGAAAATCAAATTGCAACTTTGGATAGCGCTGACACATATCACTCAAATTATTAAAAACCTCATCAGGCGACAACACACCTAATGTATCAGGTAGCATAAAATGGTATATGCCAGTATGCTGCAAGTTATCCATTAAAGCATAAACATAATCTGGGCTATTTTGGTAACCATTAGACCAGTCTTCCAAATAAATATTAACCTTTAAGCCTTTTTCTTGTGCGTAATTAACGGTTTGTAGTATATCGGCAGTATGCTCAGCCAAGGTTTTACCCAACTGTTCGCGGCAATGCTTTTCGCTGCCTTTAGTGAGTAAATTAATAACTTCACCACCCGTTTCTAAAATCCAGTCTACGCTTTTAGTATGGTCGACAAAACCCAGCACTTCAACACAACCGTTATAACCTTCCTGCTTCGCCCACTGATTGATATTAGTGACCGCTTCTTTTTCACCTTCTGAAACACGAGCGGAAGCAATTTCAATACGATCAATTCGTAGTGATTGTAACAATGCTTTGGCTATAGTAATTTTTTCAGTAGGCGTAAAAGAAACGCCTTGGGTTTGCTCGCCATCACGCAAAGTGGTGTCCATCAGTTGGATGGGGCTGGAATTTGTAGACATGATTATTGACTGTATTTTCAAAGTAGTTTTTCCAGACGTTCCCTTAACGGCGGCAGTCGATTTTCAATAACAACCCATATTTGTGGAAGATCTAAACCTAAGTAGTTATGAACCAATATGTTTCTAAATCCTGAAAGCGCTTTCCAATTAATTTCAGGATGCTGCGCTTTTAATTCACCGGATAACTTTTGCGTTGATTCAGCTAATGTTTGTAGATTCCGAATAACCGCATCCTGCACCATTTGCGAGTTCATAAACACAAACTGATCATACTCAGTGTAGTCGTTTATTCTATCGATACAATCAATGATATGTTCAAGATAAATACTGTCATCTTTCATAATGTCATAGCTTCGTTTAAAACTTGTGCATACAGGCGAGGATGCAGGCTAGTTTTAGTAACCAAATCTACTTTACGTTGCAACAAGGCTTGTAAATCTATTAACAATTCGCCTAAATCAAACAAATCACGCCCCTGTTCAAGCTCAACCAAAAAATCCACATCGCTTTTATCGCTAACAGCGTCTTTTGCCATTGAGCCGAATAAACAAATCGTTTTGACACCATGTTGTTTGGCTAGGTTTGTAATAGCTATTCGGTTATCAGTAATTAGTTTATTCATTTACGAGAGTTCGAAATCTGTGTAATAGCCGTTATTTTATCGCTTGTTTAATCAGGCTCATTATATATTCCAAATCTTTGCCTGTATTAACTTGTAACTCATAGTCTCCGTTACCTAGATGTCCAATTTTAGAAACATCTTTAGCTATTTTTTTAGCATCATCAATACTTCCAAACTTTGCATTAATCCATAACTTCAAGGTTCTTTTTTGTAAAGATATATCAACTACATTTGCGTCTTTTTTAAACGCAATATAAAATTTTTGGGGTTTAATCTCAATACCATCAGTTAAATTAAGGATGGCGTCTCTAAACCTTTTATATAGCTCAGCTATTTCTTCTGTTGTTGATGCAATGTGTTCTTCTTCTGTATAAACCTTAATCTCAGTTATAACTTTTTTTAATGCTTCATCTTGTTGCATAACAGGTTTAATGCTTTCTGCTGACCTAGTCTTTTTAATAGCGTTTACAGATAATAAGTCGTTTTCAAAGCGCTTTATTTCCCATAATTCAATGGCTATATCTTTAAAATTGGTTGCTAGAATTTGATTTTCCGTAAATGAGGTAGAAACAAAAGCAACGCGTGTTTGACTCCAATCTACATCTTCACGCTTTAAATTTTGTTTTAAAGTTTCATTGTATTCAATAATGAAGTCAGCTTTATTTTCTAACATTAAGCTCAAGTAAGTAAAACCTTGGTCAACTACACTTAAACTCCTGTCTCTTTTATACTCAATAATAATGAATGCATTTGATTGATTGTCAAAAGCCAGTGTATCAATACGCTTATTTTTAATAGAAAACTCACTTTTAACTAAAGTGAGCCCCATAATAGTATTTAAGTTTTCCTCAAACACTTTCTGTATTTCACGTTCCAGCTTAAAAACCTTTTCTTCGACTTCAGTTAACTTGTTATTTTGATTCAGATAAATTGGCATTATCGATTTATTGTTAATCAGCTAACTATTAAGTAAGCTTTGTCGGGCCGGCTATCGCCAGCCCAACCTAGAATTAAGCCCAAAGCCAAGGATAATCCTGTTTATGCTGCTGTTCATACTCGGTGATTTTAGCTTCATGCTTTAAAGTTAGGCCGATGTCATCTAAACCACTTAACAAGTTACCCTTGCGGAACGGATCGATTTCAAACGTGAAGTCGTTTCCAGCAGGGGTAATAACCTGCTGATTTTCTA
>CAMDNJ010000122.1 GCA_945902915.1 Crenothrix polyspora
TGATCAAATAGAACTTGAACATAAACATGAGCTATACGGACTGGCGGGTGCAGTAAAGATTTTAGGTTATAGAAACCAAGTAAGATCTGGAAATTTTAACGATGCCATCTCAGCCTTTCAAGCTCACCAAACCAGCAAGAATGCAACGACTTGTACCAGCTATAATTATGAGAACCCCAATGCTAATGCGCCGGACCTTTGTTGGGCAAGAAAAGCCAACATCAAAATGGGTATCGGTATCAATATGGAGCAAAGTATTACCGAAGACATAGGTACCTTTTTTAGAGGCATGTATTCTGACGGTAAAACCGAAGTTTATTCTTATACCTCCGCGGATCGATCCTTGTCTTTTGGTTCTATTATGAAAGGCACGCGCTGGGGACGAGCAAAAGATTCTATCGGCTTGGGTTATGCCGTCAGTTGGATTTCACAAGAACATGTAAAGTATTTAGGTATGGGCGGCATAGACGGCTTTATTGGTGATGGTGCCATTAAGTACAGCCCTGAACAAGTTGTTGATGTTTATTACCAATGGCATGCGCTGCCCTCGACGTGGATAACAGTGGATTATCAACATTTAGCTAATCCCGCATACAATGCCGATCGTGGCCCCGTCGATTTCTTTAATGGCCGTGTGCATTTTGAGTTTTAGCTTACTTCAGTAGGTTTTGGGCTAACGGCTCTATCGTTAACCCAACATTATCGAACCCGGATGCCGGTCGGGGTTTGCAACCCCGACCAAAACGTTTAGCTGCTTCAATAACTTTCGAAACCTTAAACGTTAAGGACGGGGTTATAAACCCCGTCCCGCTAAAGATGTAACAGCAGATAATATTTACACCCTTGGCATCAAACTTAATTTTTCAACAACTTTATCGCCAAACTCAGCGGTAGAAATCATTTTTACGCCAGTGCCGGGTTTAGAAAGATCAGCCGTTGAATAACCATCGGCAAATACACCTTGCATAGCCGCCCAGACATTTTTAGCTTCTTCGGCCATATCAAAACTATTTTCTAACATCATGGCTACAGAACCGATCATTGAATACGGATTAGCGATGTTTTTTCCGGCGATATCAGGTGCAGAGCCATGTGATGGTTCATAGTAGGCTTTATCAGCACCCAAACAAGCAGAAGGCATCAGACCTAAAGAACCCAAGATTCCACCGCCTTGGTCACTGAGTATGTCGCCAAACATATTTTCCATGACCATCACATCAAATTGAGTCGGTCTTAGGCATAAATTGGTTGCCGCAGAATCGACTAATTGATGTATCACTTCAACATCAGGATACTCAACCGCCACTTCATCAAGAATTTCATTCCAAAGTACGCTAGATTTTAAGACATTACTTTTATGAATGTTATGCAGTATTTTCTTACGTTTTTGGGCTAATTTGAAGGCTTGATGCAAGATACGGCTAATTTGCAACTCATCATATTCCAGCGTTTCTTTAACATAACGCAAACCTTGCTCATTGATGCCCGACTCTTTATTGCCGAAATACAGACCACCGACCAATTCACGCACCATAATAATATCGATACCTTCACCGATGATTTCAGCTTTGAGCGGCGAAAAATGAGCAATGGCTTTGGGTAAAAAAACTGGACGAAAGTTAGCATAGGTATTGTAACGGCGACGTAGCGGTAATAAAGCACCACGTTCTGGCTGTTTATCGATAGGTATTTTTTTAGATTCTTCATGACTTAAACCAATCGTACCTTTAAGTATGGCATCGGCTTGGTCACAAATATCAATCGTCGCTTGTGGGAAAGCATCGCCAAATTCAAAATAAGCGCAAGCACCGAAAGCTGCAGGCATTAATTCAAAAGTAACGTCATTGCGCTGTTCAATTAATTTAAGGACCTTGATAGCTTCTTTAGTAATTTCTGGGCCAATACCGTCACCGGCTAACACTGCAATTTTGTAATTTTTCATGTTTTATTTGAAGTTTGTGGATGATTCACAGAGTGAAGCGTTATAAAGCTGAGTATTTTACTTTATAACGCTTCAGCCTAAAATAAAAAGTCATGGTTTTTTTAACCGACATTACGCAGTAACGCCGTTTTAGTCTTGTTTGGCGCGAATAGCACCGCAGATGTTGAAGTAGCCATTTAGTCTATTAAAAAAAATAATGAGGTCGCTATCGCGACGATAACTTTAATCGGGTTATCGCACCCGAGGGCGAGATACTTTCTTTTGCTCCGCCAAAAGAAAGTATCCAAAGAAAAGGCGGCTCGATTACCGCTGCTTCCTGCGCTCCTCGGTTTTGTCGAGGGTCGGTAGAGAGGGCTTCCTGCCCTCCTACCGCCACGCGGCATCCATGCCGCGCCCCTTCGGGCTAATCCCAACAAAACCTGCGGTGCTCAGCGCGGCAAACGAGACTAAAGCTACGTTACAGCGTATCGTCAGAATTTAGAATTTAGAATTTAGAATTTAGAATTTAGAATGTAGCATGTAGCATGTAGGTCGGGTTAGCGATAGCGTAACCCGACACAATGAGCTACGAAATGTCGGGTTACGCTATCGCTAACCCGACCTACGAAAAACCTTAATTTAAGAACTGCAAAGGCAAATTAGGTGGCACACTGAGCAAGCAACTAAAATAATTATGACAAGAATAAGTCTTGGATAAAAACTTACGGTAAAATGACGCAATGATGAAAGTGCTACTGTCCATGACCCGTTTCACTTACAAAATCAAAGTAGTTGCGTAATCACTCATGTTGATCTTCCGACTCGCCAGTTCCTGCCTGTTAATAGACAGATTTTTTATCGTGAGTAACCCGCCATGACACCTAACTTAAAACAGTTACATCCCTATCCTTTTGAGAAATTAGCCCAACTAAAGGCCGGCATTGTTCCGCCTGCCGACAAGTCAGCCATCATCTTATCAATCGGTGAACCTACTCATACTACGCCTCACTTTATTGAAGAAGCGTTGTTAAAAAATATCTCGGGCTTAGCCAATTACCCAACTACCAAAGGCATAGTAGAACTCAGAAGCGCCATTGCTGATTGGCTAGCCCAACGCTTTCAAATTCCGTGCGCAGACCTTAATCCTGAAACTCAAATTTTACCCGTCAGTGGCACACGCGAGGCTTTGTTTTCCTTTGCTCAGTTTTTAATAGATCCTAGCACTAAGCCCGTGGTTATTATGCCTAATCCTTTTTATCAGATCTATGAAGGCGCGGCCTTATTAGCAGGAGCAGAGCCCTATTTTTTAAATACGACTGAAGAGTCAGGATATTTAGCTGATTTTGATGCTGTGCCGGCAGACATTTGGCAACGCTGCCAACTTATTTATATCTGCTCACCGGGTAATCCTAGTGGTGCGGTAATGAGCTCTGCGGATCACGAAAAACTCATTAACTTGGCCGAACAATACGATTTTGTCATCGCCTCAGATGAATGCTATAGCGAACTCTATGACGATGAGCAAAATCCACCGGCGGGTTTACTACAGACGGCTTACCACATGGGCCATCATGACTTTAAACGTTGTGTGGTTTTTCATAGTTTATCTAAGCGTTCTAATGCGCCGGGTTTACGCTCAGGATTTGTTGCAGGCGATGCTGAGCTCTTAAATCAGTATTTTCAATATCGTACTTACCAAGGTTGCGCCATGCCTTTGCCTACCCAACATGCCAGCATTAAGGCTTGGCAGGATGAAGCGCATGTTATCGAAAATCGTCGCTTATACCGTGAAAAATTTGCCGCGTTCATCGCTATACTCGCAGAGGTCTGTACTATTAACCAACCTGCCGCCGGGTTTTATGTCTGGTTGAAAACACCGATCGCTGATACCGACTTTGCCCAGCAGCTATTTGCTAGAGAAAACCTCACCGTGCTACCAGGTAGTTTTTTATCTCGCGAATTTGAAGGACTCAACCCTGGCCTCAACCATGTTAGAATTGCCCTAGTTGCACCACTCGATGACTGCATAGATGCCGCTCATCGTATTAAAAATTTCCTTAACACACTATAAAGAAGAATCATGTCACAACTTGAAAACATTATTAACGACGCTTTTGAACAACGCTTAGATATCACACCTGCCAACGTTACTGCTGAGATTCGCTCTGCCGTTACAGAAACCCTTAACCTACTTGATCAAGGCGCGTTAAGAGTCGCTGAAAAAATAGACGGCGACTGGGTGACTCATCAATGGCTAAAAAAAGCCGTACTTTTATCCTTCAGAATCAACGAAAACCGCATGATGGATGGCGGCAATACTCGTTATTACGATAAAGTCGAATGCAAATATTCTAATTACACAGAAGAAGATTTCGCTAAAGCCGGCGTGCGCGTTGTGCCTAATGCAGTTGCTCGTCACGGCTCATATATCGCACCCGGCGCTATCTTGATGCCTTCTTACGTGAATATCGGCGCTTATGTAGACAGCGGCACCATGGTTGATACCTGGGTTACCGTCGGTTCTTGCGCGCAAATTGGTAAAAATGTACATCTTTCTGGCGGTGTGGGTATCGGCGGCGTCTTAGAGCCTTTACAAGCAGGCCCGACTATTATTGGCGACAACTGTTTTATTGGTGCTCGTTCTGAAATCGTAGAAGGTGTTGTTGTTGAAGATGGCTGTGTTATTTCCATGGGCGTTTATATTGGCCAAAGCACCAAAATTTTTAATCGCATGACCGGTGAAGTCAGTTTTGGTCGTATTCCAGCGGGTTCAGTAGTGGTATCGGGTAATTTACCTTCTGCAGATGGCAGCTATAGCCTTTACTGTGCGGTTATTATCAAACAAGTTGATGAAAGAACCCGCAGCAAGACTGGCATTAATGAATTGCTAAGGGATTAATGATCTAGTATTTGGAGTAAAACAGCTTCAGCTGTTTTAAATCGCTGAGCGCAGAGCTTGGGAGGAATAAAATACCTGTAGGATGGGTAGAGCGACAGCGAAACCCATCATTGTGCGATGGTGTGATGGGTTTCACGTTGTTCTACCCATCCTACGGGAATCAGCCTAGAAATAACACAAACAAATCACGATTAACATCGTGCCCACTAACACCCTCGAATAAATTAACTACAATGATTAACAACGATGTATTACGCCGGGTACGCTACGCTTTAGAGCTTAACGACCAAACTATGATTGAAATATTTGCCTTAAATGATGTGCTTATCGAGCGCGATGAGTTACTACACTTACTCAAAAAAGATAACATAGAGGGTTATATTGAACTTGATAATGAGCGTATGGATGCTTTTTTGAAAGGACTGATTACCTTTAAAAGAGGAGTGCTAGAAACTCCGCACGGCCAAGCCAAGCCAGCAGAATTACCACTCACCAATAACAGCATACTTAAAAAACTTAGAATCGCTTTAGACTTTAAAGAAGACGATATGCTAAGTACTTTACAGCTAGCGGACTTTAAAATATCAAAGGGCGAGCTGAGTGCTTTTTTTAGACAAAAAGGCCATAAAAATTATCGCGAATGCGGCGACCAGATTATTAGAAATTTCCTGCAAGGTCTTACTATCCGCTATAGAGAACAAGACTAATCTAAGCTTCAACGCAGACAAAAGGCTCAAGGCGAAAGATTAAGTCTAGGAGCTTAGCAACGTAAGATGCGGCAAATACTAGGCTTAACCATTCGCCCTTCGCCTTTTGCCTGTTCTTAAAAGAACCCTGTCTAAAAGTGAACGATTAAGCTAGTGTCCCGCCTTAAATTGGTAGCCCCTTAATAACGAGAGATGAGTTGCCGATAATCATCGGCCTCTTCGGTCTTTTCTCGTTTTATAGCGCCATCCAGATAAATCTGAGCTTTTGTTAATAGTAAGCTGGTAGCGGACTGTTGGTTTTCTTGAGATAACTGACCGCTATCAATGATTTTTTGTAGTGCTTTGATACGAAAGCGATCCATGCCCCAATACTTTTGCGATAACTGATCTTCATGGCCGCCATACTTTTTTATTTGCGGCTCTACAATCAATAACACTGGATAACTGGCCGTGATTCTAAGCCATAAATCATAATCTTCACAGACAGGGAAGTCGGTATCAAATACACCGATAGCCTCAAACACCGAACGATGAATCATAACGGTCGAGGGTGAGATCGCGCATAACAGCAAACAATCATTGAATATCCAACCAGCCGTTTTAGTGTATTTCTTGGCGGGATTGACGCGTACGCCATTACGTATCCACATTTCCTCAGTATGACAAACCATGCTCTCTGAATTAAGCGCCAAGGCTTTACTTTGTTGGCTTAATTTATCGGGCAGCCATTCATCATCGGCATCTAAAAAAGCCAGCCACTCACCTTTGGCGAGATCTAGACCTAAATTTCTAGCGCTGCTAACACCTGCGTTTTCTTGGCGATAATAACGTACCGATGGAAAGTCCTTAGCTATCATAAGGCCTGTGTCGTCCGTAGAGCCATCATCTATAACGATGACTTCAGTCGGCAACAAGCTTTGAGCAAAGACAGATAATAAAGCGCGCCTTAGTAAATCACGGCGATTATAAGTAGGAATAACAACTGAAATAATCATATAGCTAGTGAGTGTTATTCATTTGAAGTGGGCTTTCTAAATGTCGGCTACCAACTTAAGGCGTGACAGCTTCAGCGCAGACGAAAGGCTCAAGACTCAAGGCGAAAGATTAAGTCTAGGAGGTAGACTTAATCCTTTGCCTTTTGTCCATAGGTATCTTACACAAGTTTCTTATCGGAGTGGAAACGATAAAAAAACACCGTAGGGGCGTATGCAATATGCCCCTACGATCTTATCCACAATATTATCGTTCTTGCGTGGGAATGCTAATTTTTTTATTTGTGTAGATACCCATGCCCTTTGCCTGCGCTTAGTCCCTACAAATCTAATTATTTTTCGGTTTTACAATCGCTTTGGGGGTTTCTCTGCCATCCCTTTCAGCAGCATTTTTTATAAAGATTTGTTTTAAGCGATTAAAAGCCGACCATAAAGTTTTATCCATAATGGTTTCATTACCTACAGACACGATCACTCTTGTTAATTCGGGAATTTTGTTTTTGGTTGAAGCTATATAAATAGGGTGCACATAAAGCACCGTATTACCCATAGGCAAAATAACCATCAGACCCATTTCAACAACTGAACCATGCTGATCCCACAGGGTGAGTTGTTCAGAAATATCAGGATCTTGGTTAATCAAAGCCTCAACTTGTGCAGGGCCATTAACCTGTACATCTTTACCAAATTTATAAACCGTAATGCTAGGCTTATAATCTAAACTGCACTTTGTTTTATCTAAAGTGCCTGCTATGCCTATCATACTCAGATTAGTTCTGTTGACAGGTGTCATAGGATTAATTAATACAAACTCCTCGGTATCATTGCAATTACCAAAATCCATGGTTTGATAATAAGGTAAGACAGGCTGCCCTCTTACATTCGCTTGCGCCCAAGTTTCTGCCTGTTCATAAAATAATTCAGGATTTTGCTGATGGTATTTGG
>CAMDNJ010000123.1 GCA_945902915.1 Crenothrix polyspora
TTTTTTTTTCATTTAACAAGGCCATATAGTAATAAGTTTCAGCGGTATCCTTACCTGATTGACTAGATGTTTTTAATTCAATTCTCGCTTTTTCTAATTCTCCTTTGTTGATGTATTCAGCTGTTTTTGATAAATGATCATTTGATGTATCTTTATGGTCAGTACAACCCATTATGACCAAAGTTAGTGTGAATAACATATAATCCATTGTTTTACTGATAATTTTATGGTCTTTTAGATATAAGTTCATCGTTTTATTTAACCTGCTATAAATGTTTAAATCTATTGATTATGGTATAAACCTAAAGGATAGTAAGTAATAAGTAGTCTTAAAATATTGTTGTTTGATTTTTAACCTTTGTTTATCCTATACATCGTTAAGCTTAATAGAAATTAATTACTTGATACATTAGTCACATCTAAAATCATAATGGTACGAAATTTAGTTACAGCCAGTTTTTAATTAATATTGTAGCTTTCAGGTTCATGCGCATACACTTTAATGAATTAACTCAGGTATTCATGGGCTTATATAATTTGTCTATGTACCTTTTATTTATTATAGTTTGAGGGTGGATTAAGAAGTATCGTAAATTCTCTGTATAATGAACTTTTAGCACCATTTACCTCAAGCATAAAATGTAAAAAAGGTTCCTTTACTACTTCTTTGCTGCTTAATTTAATATATAACGATCCATCTGGCAAAACTTTTGTCGAAAAATTTATATTCGTCAAAAAAGGTGTCCATGTTAATCCAACTGCATCAAATTTAGATTGTGATGCTAAATTTACTTTTATATCTGCTGGATTTTCTCCATTTGATAATACTAGTAAAATGTCAGCATTTAAAATCTGATTGAGTCCAGAATGCAGAGTAATGTTACCAATTCCCAAAGGATAACCACTGACAGGAGAAAGTAGTATTAACGCCACTAATAATTTAGCTAGATTATACATAGTGCTCTCATGGTATCTTGTGTCTTTGAAACATGATACCAGAAGAAACTGAACTTAGATGTAGTTTTTTATTAATAGCTCTGCAATTTGTATGCTATTTAAGGCGGCACCCTTACGAACATTGTCGCCAACCACCCATAAATCAATGCCTTGCGGATGTGAAATATCTTCTCTTATGCGTCCAACAAAAACATCATCATTGCCGGATGACTCAGTAACTGCGGTAGGATAACCGCCATCTTTGCGAACATCGAGTACAGTTACGCCTGGCGCTTTTTCTAATAAAGTTTTAACGGCTTCTGAACTTATTTTAGTGCGGGTTTCGATATGTACAGCCTCAGAATGCCCAAAAAATACTGGAACTCTAACGGCAGTAGCATTTACTTTAACGCTATCATCGCCAAGAATTTTTTGTGTTTCCCAAACCATCTTCATTTCTTCTTTGGTATAGCCATTGTCCATAAAGACATCTATTTGTGGCAATACATTAAAAGCAATTTGCTTTGGATAAACACTAGGGATAATAGCTTGCATATTAAGAAGATTTAGAGTTTGTTTGCCTAATTCTTCTATTGCTTCTTTACCCGTTCCTGAAACAGCTTGGTAAGTACAAACATTAATTCTTGTAATACCTACGGCATCATAAATCGGCTTTAAGGCCACCAACATTTGTATGGTTGAACAATTTGGATTAGCAATAATGCCACGTTTTTTGTAATCGATTATTCTTTCAGGATTAACTTCTGGGATAATCAAAGGAATATCGTCATCATAACGAAATTGTGAGGTATTATCGATGACTACACAACCCGCAGCAGCAGCTATCGGTGCATATATTTCAGAAATGGATGCGCCAGGAGAGAATAGACCAATTTGTGCCTTAGAAAAATCAAAGGTAGCTAAGTCTTGAACTTTTAATGATTCACCCTTAAATGCTATGCGCTTACCAACAGAATTACTGCTCGCCAATGCATAAACTTCGCCTACAGGAAACTGTCGTTCTTCTAAAATGGACAACATAGCTTCACCCACTGCGCCCGTCGCACCAACTACAGCAACGTTATAAACTTTAGTCATTTATAATTACCTTTTTTACATCAAATATTGTTAATCGACTGCTTAGCTAGATTCAATCCAGAATAGCAAACACTTTTTGGGTAATCTCATCGACACTACCTACACCAGCAATAGAATTAAATTTAACCTGCTGCTTGGCTGCCGAATAATAATTAACTAAAGGCTTAGTTTGCTCATGATAAACATTGAGTCTATTACGTACTGTTTCTTCTTTATCATCATCTCGTTGTATTAACGCATCTCCGGTAACATCATCTATGTCAGCCACTTTAGGCGGATTAAACTCGATATGATAGGTGCGGCCTGATGGCAGATGAACTCGTCTTCCTGCCATACGTTTAATAATTTCTTCATCGGCGACATTAATTTCGATAACCGTATCGATTTTAACCCCCATCGCAGTCAACCCTTCAGCTTGGGCTATAGTTCGAGGAAAACCATCCAACAAAAAGCCATTAACACAATCAGGTTGTGCAATTCGTTCTTTAATCAGCCCTAAGATAATATCATCAGACACTAAATTACCGGCATCCATAACCTGTTTAGCTACTATTCCTAATGGCGTACCCTCACGTACTGCAGCACGTAACATATCGCCTGTTGATATTTGCACTATGGCATATTTCTTGGTTATAAACTGAGCCTGAGTCCCTTTTCCAGATCCAGGACTTCCTAATAAGATGATGCGCATCATTGTCTCCATTGTGTAGCGATGACTCGTTTTTTTAAAAAATAAGTCTATTCAATATAAATATTCATAGTCATGTATTTTTAAAACACTAACTATTAGTCTAACGTCATTTTATAAAGCAGCACAGTGCCATAATAGAACATGTTACAACAAGATATGATGTTTAATAACTGGAGCTGTATTTTTTGACAATATTAATACCTTTTAATAAATTTAAAGCTTCATGCAATGCATAATCTTGAGTTTCTGTCGCATCCTTTTCTTTCTCACCTTCTTTTTTACCATCATTGGCGGCTTTGCTATTTTGTAAATGATGTGATAAATCTGCTTCTTTGAAAGGGGTAAAATCAACCTTATCTAATGCTTCTAGTTTTACACGTGATAAAGCAATGTCGGGTTCTATACCCTCAGCTTGAATTGAGCGCCCTGAAGGAGTGTAATAGCGAGCAGTGGTCAACTTTACTGCCGCACCATTGCTAGTTGGTAAGATAGTTTGCACTGAGCCTTTTCCAAAAGACTTTTCGCCCATAATCACTGCACGCTTTTGATCCTGTAAGGCGCCTGCAACTATTTCTGATGCAGAGGCGGAACCGGCATTGATTAATACTACGATTGGCGCACCATTAATTAGATCATCACCTGCGGCATTAAAACGCATTTCAGAGTTTTCGATACGACCTTGCGTATAAACAATCAAACCGCTTTTTATAAAGGCATCACTCACTTCAACAGCCGCATTTAATACTCCACCGGGATTGTTTCTTAAATCCAGAACTAAGCCTTTTAATGCGCCATTATTTTCTTTTTTCAATGTAGCAAGTGCATCCTTTAGGCTATCGCCGGTTCCTGATTGAAAACTACTAATACGAACATAACCGTAACCTTTGTCTAAAGATCTACTTTTTACGCTTTTAACTTTTATGATATCTCTAGTTAAGCTTAATTTAAGCGGAGCATCTTCACCTTCACGAACTATAGTCAAAACAATTTTACTGCCTGGTTCGCCGCGCATTAATTTGACTGAATCATTTAGACTCATGCCTTTTACTGGCTTGTCATCTAGCTTGATAATAAGATCTGCTGTTTTTATGCCCGCCTTTTGAGCAGGTGTATCATCAATAGGAGAAACTACTTTTATAAAACCGTTTTCCATAGTGACCTCTATACCTAGGCCACCAAATTGTCCACTAGTACCTTCTTTTAATTCTTGATATTCTTCACCTATTAAATAAGCAGAATGTGGATCAAGGCCACTTAACATGCCACGAATAGCATCTTCTAATAATTTCTTATCGGACACCGGCTCTACATAATCTCTTTTTATGCGACCAAAAATTTCAGTAAAGGTACGTAAATCATCATAAGGCAAAGTTTCGCTATCATTGACTACCTCGGCTTTATCTTTTTCAGCTAATACTGCACTAGAAATGCCAACACCTAACATCATCCCTAGGGATACAATAAAAACAGCTTTCTTTTTTAGCATGTGTATTAAAACTCCAAATCTACGGTTTTGTTATATTCTATCATTTAAAAATACATTTCTTGAAAGCAACTTAACGATGACACCATTCTAGGGGATCTACTGGAGTACCATTCTGGCGTATACCAAAATATAAACCAGGTTGACTACGCCCACCGCTCTGTCCTACTGTAGCAATAATATCACCTGCTTCTACTTGTTCACCCTCATGTTTATATAAACTCTGATTAAACGCATACAATGACATATAACCATGCCCGTGATAAATTATTAGTAACAAACCGTAGCCCATTTTCCACTGGGCATAAACAACTTTACCTTCAGTTACCGATTTTATCTCTGTGCCTTCCTTAGCTTCAATTAACACGCCATCCCAATGACTATCTGCACGAGAACTGCCAAAGGCTTGAACCAAACGTCCTTTAATTGGCCAAGGTAAGTTGCCTTTAAGTGTGCTGAAATCACCTTTAAACTCGCCATTATCTTGCACTTGCTGTTTATTTTCTCCGGCATTAATTGCTAACTCTTCCTCGGTAATAGGTAAAGAGCTCATTAAGTTCTTAAGACTAATTTCATTTTCCTTTAACTGACTTAATTGATGTTCATTGCTGGAATAATCTTGGTTTATTTTCTTAAGCAAGGCATTTCTTTGTATTCTATCTTGGTCTAAAAGCGCTTGTTCAGCCTTTTTTTGTTGAAGTCTTTGTTGTAATAATTCAGTTTCAGTTTTCTTTTGTTCATCGAGTTTCCTTAACAGCTGTACAGCAGCTTCTTTATTACTAAGATTTTTTAAGCGCTCATTATTAATGTAATTAAAATAAACCATTATTCGTGCTGTAAGTACAGGATCTTGTTGATTTAGAATTAATTTTAAACGTTGTTCATGACCCATTAAATAAGCTGCTTTAAAATGTCCTGACAATTCTTTATTTAAGTTCTCAATTTCATGTTTATAGACTTTGATCTCTTGCTGAATTCGCGCAATACCTTGACGTTGTTGATCAATTATTAATAATTGTGATTTTAAAGAAGTCGCTGATTCACCATAATGTTTTTCTATATCAGCCAGCATACTTTCCATGTCGCTTTTCTGTTCAGAAAGGCGTTGCATATCTTGCTTTACATCAATAATTTCAGACTCGACTTTATTAAGCTGAGGATTAGGTTGTAAATCCTCAGCGTAAGCTGATTTATAGTCAAATATTAGCAGTAAGAACAAAAACAGAGTTATTTTCATTGCCTATTATTTAGTAATAATGAGTGACCTACCCGTCATTTCTAAAGGTTGATGCACACCCAATAAAGCCAGCATCGTTGGGGCTAAGTCAGATAAGCCACCACCATCTGCCAAAGGTTTATCACCGCACACATAAACTAAAGGTACTTGATTGACCGTATGTGCGGTATGCGGCTGCCCACTGCTTTTATCAACCATTTGCTCGATATTACCATGATCGGCCGTCAACAAAAGCTGTCCTCCCACCGATTTTAATGCATCAACGATGCGCAGCAAGCATTTATCTATGGCTTCAACAGCCAGTATAGCTGCTGGAATTATACCGGTATGACCGACCATGTCACAATTAGCATAGTTACAAATAATGACATCATATTGACCGCCAGTAATTGCGGTTACTAAATGGTCGGTGACTTCAGCCGCATTCATTTCTGGTTGTAAATCATAGGTTCTAACTTGAGGCGAAGGCACTAAAATACGATCTTCTCCTGGGAATGGCTTATCAATACCCCCATTCAGAAAGAACGTCACATGCGCATATTTTTCGGTTTCAGCTAAACGAAGTTGCTTCATGCCTAGTAGCGATAAATATTCTCCTAAGCCATTTTTAATGTCCACAGATGGGAAAGCAATAGCATACCCAAAGTCTTGATGGTATTCGGTTAAAGTACAAAAATAACCAGGATGAGCTGGATATTCTCTATCAAAAGCACTAAAGTTTGGTAAGGTTATGGCTTGAGAGATTTCTCTGGCACGATCTGCTCTAAAGTTCATAAAAACCACTGAGTCATCAGGGTCAAGTACAGTTGTTTGTCCTTGAGCATCTAAAATAGCCGTAGGTAATACAAACTCATCGGTATCGCCTTTTTCATAAGCACCCGCTAATCCCGCTAAGGCCGAGTTTTCTTTAACACTGGCTTCGCCTTTTACAATTAGATCATAAGCAAGTTTAACTCTATCCCAGCGATTATCCCTATCCATAGCATAAAAACGCCCTGTAATTGAAACAATTCGACCTACACCTAATTCTGCAAATTTAGCTTCTATTAATTCGATAGATGAAGTTGCACTCTTGGGTGGGACATCACGACCATCTAAAAAAGCATGTAAATAAATTTTAGTTAAACCGCGTGATGCTGCTAATTCAATCATGGCCAAAATTTGCAATTCATGACTGTGCACACCACCCGCTGACAACAAGCCCATAATATGCAAGGCCTTATCTTTATCTTTAGCTAAATCAACGGCACGACATAATACGGGGTTAGTAAAGAAACTAGCATCTTCAATGGCATCATTGACCTTAGAGAAATCTTGCGGAACATAACGTCCCGTCCCGATATGAATATGCCCTACTTCGGAATTACCCATTTGGTCGTCAGGTAAGCCTACGGAACGGCCTGAACAATTGAGTAAAGTCATAGGATAGTCTTTTTGTAACTGATCCCAGCAAGGTGTATTAGCCATAGCAATGGCATTATTTTCCTGTTCCAAGGTGTAACCGAAGCCATCAAGAATCAATAATACTAAAGGTTTTGGTTTGTTCAACATTTTCAATTTATCTCCAGGCACTAACAATAAAGTCCAATATCATTTAAGATAAAGGGCATTAATAATAAAAAAGTCTGTATTAAGCATTACCTAAATCCAATAAAAGAAGGTATCATTTTCATTGAATAGTCGGCTTTTATGAACAGCAGTTAATCATTATATTAATACACGTTGCTAGCAGTTGTGTATAAATAATTATTTCTCTATAAATATCTAGTTCGTTGAGTTGTCGATAATAGAGGAAATCAAGATATACCGTAGGTTTGATTTACCCTGTTTTTACCGCTCATAATAATAATTTTTCCCATTCACTTAACCTAATAGATATTCCATGGAACGTTACGTAGACTTTATTTTAAATCACTATATTTTATCAATGGCTCTTGCTGTCG
>CAMDNJ010000124.1 GCA_945902915.1 Crenothrix polyspora
ACTTTTGAGGCGCAATACAAAATTCACGTCACTATTGATGAGGTGAGTTGTTGGGGTGTACAAGGCGGAGATGCCTTAAAGGTTTTCGATACGGATTGTGGCAAAATTGCCGTCTTAATCTGCTATGACTCTGAATTCCCAGAATTGGCTCGTTTAGCGACCATGCAGGGTGCACAAATATTGTTTGTGCCGTTCTGGACAGATACCAAGAATGCTTATCAGCGGGTGCGTTATTGTTCTCAGGCGCGCGCTATTGAAAATGAATGTTTTGTTGCGATTACCGGTAGTGTCGGTAATTTACCCTATGCAGAAAATATGGATATACAGTACGCACAGGCCGCTATTTTTAGCCCTAGCGACTTTTCATTTCCACATGATGCCATACTCGCAGAAGCAACGCCCAATACTGAAATGACCTTAATCACCGATGTCAATTTAGATTTATTAAGACAAGTGCGTACTCGTGGCGCCGTCCGAAACCTCGCCAATCGGCGTTTGGATTTATACCGTTTAGAATGGGTATAAAGCATCAAAAGAACAGCTTTATTAGGTAGTCAGGCGACTTTCAGCTAGATTTATTACAAGCAATATTTAGGAAACTATAATGATCACTGCTAATGATTTGCAAGAACTTGCAAAAACTCACGGAACACCCTTATTCATCATCGACCATGATGAGTTGCGTAGTAATTATGCTATTTTTAAAGACAATCTACCCCGTGTTCAAGCTTATTATGCCGTTAAAGCGAATCCAGATCCTTTCATAGTAAAGACCTTGTTTGAAGCCGGCGCTAGTTTTGACGTGTCGTCTATCGCTGAATTTAATATCGTTTATGACAACATAAAACACTTGTCTGAGCAGGAACAGCATCAATGGATTTGGGACAATATCATTTACGCTAATCCTATTAAAGCCGAAGAAACGCTGAGAGAGTTAGACAAGTATCAACCTTTGATGACCTTTGATAACCGTGAAGAAGTGTTTAAAATCAGAGATCATGCACCTAATGCTCGTGTTGTCTTGCGCCTTAGAGTCTCTAATGCCGGAGCGATGGTTGAATTATCGTCAAAGTTTGGTGCCTCTCATGACGAAGCCCTAGATCTTATCTTTGAGGCGGTTAATGCCGGTCTTACCGTGGCCGGTTTAAGCTTTCATGTCGGTAGCCAAACCACTAATTTTGAAAATTATATGCAAGCCATCAATATGGCGGCCTTAATATTCAAAGAAGTCAAAGAACGCGGTTATGACAAAATGGATTTATTAGATATTGGCGGTGGCTTTCCAGCGCCTTATGATGAATCTGTTAAGCCGTTTAGCGAACTGGCCAAAAGAATTAACACCGAATTAAACCGTTTAATTCCAGAAGATATAAAGATCATCGCTGAGCCAGGGCGTTTTCTGGTGGCGACGGCGGCAACCGCCGTGTCAAAAATTATCGGCAAAGCCGTTCGGCACGGAAAGTTATGCTATTACATTGATGATGGTGTTTATCATACTTTTTCGGGGGTTATTTTTGATCATTGCCAATATCACTTTGATGCTTTTAAAGAAGGTCCTACGCAAATTTGTACCGTCTTTGGCCCCACCTGTGATGGTCTTGATGTAATCTCCATGACTGAAGAGTTGCCCGAAGATTTACAGCGTGGAGATTTGTTATCCAGTAAAAATATTGGCGCTTATAGCGGTGCCACCTCTACTTATTTTAATGGCTTCCCTCCGGCTAAGGTTATTCAGGTTAATCGTTAATTACTCTCACTCAGTTATCTTTCCCACGCACAGCGTGGGATGTTAAACTTAAACCTTCACAATGACATTATTTTAGGAACATCATGAGCAAAATTACTATCGAGCACAACCCTAGCGAAGAACGTTTAAACGAACTAGGTGTTTCTAGTTGGGAAATATGGGAAAAAGAAATTTCAAAATTTCCTATCGACTTTGATGAAACAGAATGTGCTTATGTACTGGAAGGCGAAATTTTGGTAACACCAGCAGGTGCTGAACCTGTTCGAATTGTTGCCGGTGATCTAGTGTCTTTTCACGCAGGCTTAGATAGCCAGTGGGAAGTGGTTAAGCCCTTACGTAAGCATTATAGCTACGCTTATCCTAAAGGCGTTTAAGGCTGATTTGATGTGTCGGGTTAGCGTTTTGTAACCCGACACATCAACGCGGAAAATGTCGGGTTACGCTATCGCTAACCCGACCTACAAAACTAGGCGATTTTAACCAGCCTTGCATAATAAAAACCATCCATAGCCGCTGTGCCCGTTATGATTTGACGGCCATGACTAGTCGCAATACCCCAAGCAGCATCTTCAATAATGACTTCCTGAGCATCCGCATGTGTCGCTAAAAAAGCGGCAATTTGCTGTTCATTTTCTTGCTTTAAAATAGAGCAGGTCGCATAAACCAGCAGGCCGCCGGGCGCTAATAGCGGCCAGATGGCATGGAGTATATTTTGTTGTAAGGCTTGCAGGGTTTCTATATCGTCCGCACGGCGTAATAATTTAATATCAGGGTGACGACGAATAACGCCCAAGGCAGAGCAGGGCGCATCTAATAAAATACGCTCGAAAAGCTGGCCATCCCACCAACCCTGTGGTGCTAGCGCATCGCCCGCAATCAAGGTGGCCGTAAGCTTTAAACGTTGCAAAGTGTCTTCAACGCGCAATAAGCGAGAGCTATCGATATCCACGGCAACCAGTTCTTTAAGTTGTGGCTGATGTTCTAATATATGTGCGGCTTTACCACCGGGTGCGGCACACACATCTAAGACTCGATGGCCTGCTTGTACATCCAACAAACTAGCGGCCAATTGCGCGGCGACATCTTGCACAGATACTAAGCCGTCCATAAAGCCGGGCAATAATTCCACGGCGACCGGTCTTTCTAAAATAATAGCCGAAGGGCAGTCGTCTAGGGCAACCGCGTTGATAGCTAGTGCGCTTAATTGTTGTAAATACTGTTCGGTACTCAGGCGGGCAAGATTAACCCGCAAGCTCATCGGTGGTTGTTGATTGTTTTCCCGCAGGATGTTTTGAGCGTGTTCCGGCCAGTCGTGTTCTATTTTTTGCACTAACCAGAGCGGATGGCTAAAGGTGACCCAGTTGAGGCTATCTGCTTTTTGTTCTAGGCTAGCTTGATCGCGTTGATAATTACGTAACAGTGCATTAATCAGTCCTTTAGCCCACGGTTTTTTATGAGTGGCTAATACGGTTTCAGAAACTGCTGCATAAGGCTTAACACGCATATAGCTGAGTTGGTAGATGCCGACTAAGGCTAACGCTTTTATCTCAAGGTCTTTGATGGGTTTAGTGATCAGCTCGTTAAGTATAAAATCTAAACGATAATAATGTCGGCAAACACCATAGCATACAGCTTGTACGAAGGCTTTATCTTTACTGAGTTCGATGGCGGGTAAGTTAGCATCTAATGCCGCAGTCAGTGATTGACCGTCTTGGAAAATGCGAGTTATCACTCGTGCGGCAATGAGTCGTGTATTCAAGGTGTTCCTTTTTATCGGTAGGGGCGAATGTCATATTAAAGCTATAGGATGCGTTGAACGATAGTGAAGCGTATCACCACTATAGAGCGGGACGAATTCACAGGCCCCTAGGATTTATGTAATTTTTCTAGCTTCTTCTTAATGCGTTGGCGTTTTAAGGAGGAAAGGTAATCCACAAACAGTTTGCCGCTTAAATGATCCATTTCGTGCTGTATACAGACTGCCAATAAATCTCTGGCTTCAAGCTCAAAAGTTTCGCCATTGGCATCTAGCGCTTTGACTTTGATATGTTCGGCTCTTGTGACGTTCTCAAAAAAACCGGGCACTGAAAGGCAGCCTTCTTCACCCTCTTTGACGCCATCCTTTTCGATGAGTACCGGATTAATCAAACATAAGGGTTGGTTTTTTTCATCACTGACATCCATGACGATGACTTGTAAATGTACGTTCACTTGCGTCGCTGCCAAGCCCACGCCATGAGCCTCATACATGGTTTCAAGCATATCAGTCACTAAGGTTTTAATTTTGCTATCGACTGACTTAACCGGCGCGGCTTTCTTGCGCAAACGATCGTCTGGGAATTCAAGAATAGATAAAATACTCAACAAACATCTCTTTAATAATAATTTAATTGCTAGATTTTATATGATTTGTCGCTGTAATAAAACTCAAGGTATTGAATAATTATTAAATTTCGGTGAATGCCAAGCTAGGTTGGGCTAACGGCTTTATCGTTAACCCAACATTGAACCATTAAAATGTTGGTTTGCGAAAAGCACGCAGTCTTAGAGATATACAACATGCAGTTTTTTCTTGATCAGCACTGATGGATGCTCCATGAACTGTTCGTAAACTTCGGCAATGCCTGTTATGCCTAGAAATAATACTAAAGCAGTACCTGCTTAGACTGTGCTAGGTCTGTTGAAAAATGTTGGGCGCGTTCTAGGCTAGGTTCTAGCGAGTCTGCGAACTGTTGGGCTAGTTCTGCGCCAATTTCTAGCGAGTCTGCGAACTGTTGGGCTAGTTCTGCGCCAATTTCTAGCGAGTCTGCGAACTGTTGGGCTAGTTGTGCGCCAGGTTCTAGCGAAGCTACGAATTGTTGGGCTGGTTCTGCGCCAGGCTCTAGCGAAGCTACGAATTGTTGGGCTGGTTCTGTGCCAGGCTCTAGCGAAGCTACGAATTGTTGGCTTTGTTCTGCGCCAGGTTCTAGCGTGTCTACGAATTGTTGGCCTTGTTCTACACTAGGTACTAGCCAAGCTACGAATGGTTCGACGCCTTGAAAGAGTTGTTTTAACGAGCCTATGAAATAAAGAGCGTGTAGTGCAATTATAGATTAAGCCATTACGCTATCGCATATTCCAAGGAATAGAAAATAGCCGTGCACCTTGAAGCTTGAGTGATGCTGGTTGAAAATATTGCAGAGTAAGGGAGATTTTAACGGCTAGTTAGCTGCTTGATTTAACACTGTTTTTTTAGAAAAAATACAGGTATTAAAAAGCACAGCTGGTATACACCGTCGTCATAGGTTAATATTCGTCAGTTATTTGTTATAATTTCTGTGAAAAGAATCAAGGTAAGCGTTTGTTTATTCTTGACTTTGCGATATTATATTAAATTTATTAAGGTTTATAACTTACCATCGAAGAGGCGGCTCCGTGAAAACAGTCAAGCAACTATTCGCCGGTCTGATCATAACAGTCTTAGGGCTAGGATCAGTTCAGGCGGACTATACGCTCAATTTAATGAAAGGGGTGACAAAGGTCAGTAATGACATTTATGACCTGCACATGCTGATATTATGGATTTGTGTCATTATTGGTGTTCTTGTATTTGGTGTTATGTTTTATTCTATTTTTCATCATCGTAAATCGAAAGGCCATCAAGCTGCACAATTTCATGAGAATACCACCGTCGAGATTCTTTGGACGATTATTCCTACCTTGATATTGGTGGCTATGGCGATTCCAGCGACCAAAACTTTGCTAGAACTGAATGATGTCAAAGAATCTGATATGACTATCCAAGTCACTGGTAAACAGTGGTATTGGGATTATAAGTATTTGAATACCGATATTCATTTCGAAAGTCATTTAGATGAAGCCAGTGAAAAAACCCATCGTACTATGGGTGCTGATCCTCGCTTAGTGCCGAATTATTTGTTAAATGTTGATAAGCCTTTAGTGATTCCGGTTAAAACTAAGGTACGTTTCGTATTGACTTCAGCGGATGTTATTCACTCTTGGTGGGTGCCTGATCTGGGTTGGAAAAAAGATGCTAATCCTGGCTTTATTAACGAAGCTTGGACTTTAGTTGAAAAGCCTGGCACTTATCGTGGCCAATGTACTGAGTTATGTGGTCGAGATCATGGCTTTATGCCGATAGTGGTCATCGCTATGGAACAACCTGACTATGATGCTTGGGTTAAAAAGACTTTAGAGCAACAAAAACAAAAGCCAGATTTAAGCGATCAAACGCGCGAGCAACTGATGGCTCATGGTGAATCAGTGTATTTAAAAAATTGCGTAGGCTGTCATCAAATTAAAGGTGCTGGTGTTCCTGGTTTAATACCGGCTTTAACGGGTAGTGCTATTGCCACTGGAAAATGGGAGTCTTTAGATGGCTTCTTACGTGCTGGTACTTCAAAAATGCCGAAATTTGATAAATTGAATGGTAAAGAATTTGCAGAGCTAATGACCTATGTGCGCAATAATTTGGGCAATAGCGTGGGCGACGAATTACAGCCGAAGCAAACTGCGCTTCCCGATGATGACGATGAATAAGTCTGTTCTCGTTATCGCCCAACACTATTAATTATTCTTGAGGTATAAATTATGTCAGCAGCTGTAGCCGAACACGATGATCATGACGATCATCATCATGACGATCACGATCATGGCCCCGCTAAAGGCCTGTTAAGATGGATAATTACCACTAATCACAAAGATATAGGAACTTTATATTTATTGTTTGCTTTGGCGATGTTCTTTGTGGGTGGCTCTATGGCTATGGTTATCCGCGCCGAATTATTTGAGCCTGGCTTGCAATTTGTAGATCCTGCTTTCTTTAATTCTATGACCACTATGCATGCTTTAGTCATGGTATTTGGCGCGGTGATGCCAGCCTTCGTGGGCTTGGCCAACTGGCAAATTCCTTTGATGATAGGTGCGGCCGATATGGCTTTGCCTCGCATGAACAATATGAGTTTTTGGATGTTGGTGGCGGGTGTGTTATTGCTAGCCAGTACCTTATTTATGGAAGGCGGCGCACCTAATGGCGGTTGGACTTTATATCCACCTTTAGTTTTGCAACCTATTACTGTCGGTAAGGCCTTACCCTTCGCTATTTTCTCAGTACATTTATTAGGTATTTCCTCCATTATGGGGGCGATTAATATTATCGCGACCATTCTAAATATGCGTGCGCCAGCCATGAGACTCATGGATATGCCGTTGTTTGTTTGGACTTGGTTGATTACAGCCTTTTTATTAATTGCTGTGATGCCTGTCTTTGCTGGCGCAGTAACCATGTTGCTGACCGATAAGTTTTTCCATACCAGTTTCTTTAATGCGGCTGGTGGTGGTGATCCTGTGCTTTATGAGCATATCTTTTGGTTCTTTGGTCATCCAGAAGTCTATATCATGATTTTGCCTACCTTTGGTGTGGCATCAACCATTATTCCTGTGTTTGCGCGTAAGCCTTTATTTGGTTATGCCTCTATGGTGTGGGCGACTGCTTCTATTGCCTTTCTTTC
>CAMDNJ010000125.1 GCA_945902915.1 Crenothrix polyspora
ATAAAGTTATAATGCAAAATTAATATGTTATATATAAGAAAGTGCGCCTAAACAAATGATAAGGCTTTTTATATAGTTGATAATTTTAATAATCGCTGCTCTTGAATATTACTCATTCGCGATCATAAGGTTCTTACACTAGGGTTTTAAATGATTGCTAAAGCCTGAATTTCATTTATCTAGGCCCGCCTAATTTGACTATAATTACCAAATACCAACTAGGATTACCAATCGTAAGTCACTGATTTGATAAACTTTACCGCTCCATATATCTAACATAAAAAGTGTTCTGAAAATGATTATCGTGCGTTGTTGTATGTAAATTAATCTCTTGATATGTAGGTTATAGATTCCACCTATCAATGTAACAATGATTCCTTAGGCTCTCAGACCCTATAACCCAGCTCATTAACAGCGTCTTCAGTACGAAAAAACACTTTTCCGGGTTTTAATTGTTGCAGGAAATCTGTTTTTTCCAGTTTATCCATCACAGGACCTATCGCTTCTGCTATATTCAAGGTTTTGCCTTGAGCTTTTAGTCCTTGATTAAACTGTTCTAGGGCTTCTAGGGCAGTTGTATCAATATCACTGACCGAATTAAAAATAAGCACGATATGTTTAGTATCAGGTCGTCGTCTTAATTCAGTGCCTAGATAATTTTCAATATAGTCAATATTGGCAAAGGTTATGCTTTCATCTATGCGAACCAATAATAAATGACGCCAAGTTTCTACCTGATGGCGCTTTATATTCCGAAAATGTTCAGTTTTAGGTATACGTCCGACTATTGCGATATGGGGATGACTGGCTTTGCGCAAATGACTACCTATGGTCAAGATAATCCCTAAGACTATGCCTTCTTCAATACCCAAGATTAATACAGCTAATAAAGTAGCAAGTTCAGCAATGCCATCACCACGATCAAATCGCCAGGTATGCACAATATGCCTAATCTTCACTAAGCGAATGATAGAGACCAGAATAATCGCTGCCAAGGCAGATTTTGGAATATTAGTGAACCAGGGGCTAAAGAACATCACAGCTAAGCTAAGAATCGCCGCAGCAATTAGCATAGCCATTTGAGTTCGCGCACCCGCCGCAAAGTTCACCATTGTTCGGCTGAAGCCACCTGCAACAGGCATACCTCCAGAAACTGCCGCAACGATATTAGCGACTCCCAAAGCAATCAACTCCTGATTGGGAATGATTTTTTCACCTCTGAGATTGGCAGTAACTTTGGCAATAGCGACACTTTCAACATAAGCAATTAAGGCAATAAAGGCCGCGTCTGGCAATAACAGCTTCGCCCTGACCCACCCGCTTCCTAAAAAAATGTCACCAATTATACTCATATTAAGTTCTGGAAATCCTGAAGGCACATTACCGACAACGGCAACTTGCTGATCAGCCAGTTTAAAATAACTGACGACTACTGTTGCTAGTATTACTGTTAATAATGGACCACACTTACTAAGTGCCGTTGTCAGTGCCCGATTCACCTTCAGTATTTTAAGAGAGACTGTTAGCGGTTTGCCAAAAAACAGCAATAAGCCTAAAGCGGCGAGACTTAACAATACAGTGCTAGTTATCGTGCCAGAGAAATAATGACTATAACAAACGACATCAATAGCACATGAGGGTGTATTTAAGCCAGCCAATAATGGTAGCTGGTTACCGATAATCAACAAGGCTGCGCCACTGGTAAATCCAGCCAGCACCGGATGGCTAATAAAATTAACCAAGCTACCCATGCGCAACAGAGCCATGAACAGCATGATAATGCCACTTTCTGCAGACAGCATTAAAGCGCTTTGTAGTGGCTGACCCAAAGCACTAACTTCAGGTGACGTTAAAGAACTGGCAATCATAATCGCAGCTATAGAAACTGGTCCTACCGATAGAGTTCGACTCGTGCCAAGCACCGCATAAACTACTGGTGGCAGAATACTCGCATATAAACCCAATTGCGGCGGCAAGCCCGCCAAGATCGCATAAGCAATACCTTGAGGAACCAAAAGAATAGCCGTAATAATGCCTGCAAACAGATCATTGCTTAGATCTTGTCGGGTATAGGTTTTTAACCAATCGCTAATAGGAAATAGTTGTGTTATTCGCGAGTTAGTGGGCTTTAATTGAGGCATAAAAAGACGAAGGACAATAGGCTAAGGGTGAAAGGCGAACAGTGTAAGGATTTTTGTAAGTATTCACTTTCCCGGAGATTGAGTGGGGATTTATCTAATAAAATCTCACCTACCCCCTCTTTGTTAAAGAGGGGAACTGAATACTTACTGACTTTTTGCCCCTTTACCTTTCGCCTTTCGTCTCAAATTAATCTTCTTTTATAAAACGTTTGGCATAGCTTTCTAAATGCGGAATATCTATACGATAGCCCTTAATCATTAAATGCCAGTACATCCAAGGAAAGCCTATTTTTTTACCTATCCACCAGATGTATAAATTCTTTCTGGGGTCTAGTAATGGGAATGAAGGCGTAACCTTACCGCCATAAGCAAACTCCGCTAACATGACTGTGCTGAGTGACGTGGTTAATGGACATGAGCCATAGCCATCATATTTTTCATCTAAAGGCTGGTTATTGATCAAATGCAGAATGTTATCAACTAATATTGGCACTTGTTTACGAACAGCTGCGGCAGTTTTGGCATTGGGTGTTGATGTTGCATCCCCTAGTCCAAAAATATTGGCATATTTGTGATGTTGTAAGGTTTTATCATTCACATCCACCCAACCTGCAGAATTAGCTAAAGGGCTATTCTTAATAAAATCGGGGGCACTTTGTGGGGGTGTGACATGGATCATATCAAAGGCTTTAGTCACCCGTTGTTTATTGCCTTCGCTATCCGTCGTTTCAAAAGTAGCTGTTTTAGCAGGGCCGTCTATAGCAACCAGATTATGGTTGAAATTGGTTTTAATACCATAACCTGTCACCACTTTATTTAAGGCTTTAGCAAAAAACGGGATACCAAACATTGCAGGCCCAGCATTACAAAATTCAATATTCATTTTATCCAGAATACCTTTTTTACGAAAACGATCGGCAGCTAGATACATGATTTTTTGCGGTGCGCCGGCACATTTAATTGGCATAGGCGGTTGGGTGAATAAAGCCGTTCCTGATTGCAGATTTCTTATACATTCCCAGGTGTATTCCACGGTATCGGCAGAATAATTACTACAGACATTATTTTTACCTATCGTGTCTTTTAAACCTTCAACCTTATCCCAATCGAGTTGTAAGCCAGGACATACCACTAGATAGTCATAACTGAGTGTATCGCCAGAGCGCAAGCTAATGGTATTGGTTTCTGGTTGAAAAGTCTCGGCAAAGTCTTTAATCCAAGTCACGCTAGCATGAATTAAATCAGCCTCATTACGGACGGTTTCTTTCATGGTATAAGCACCAGCACCGATAATAGTAAAACCGGGTTGGTAATAATGCTTTTCTGATGGCTCAATTAAGGCAATATCGATGTTTGCGTTGATACGACGCATATTGTTAGCAACGGATACGCCTGCGGCGCCGCCGCCGACGATGAGTAAAGTGTGGTGTTGGGTAGTCATAATTTCCTCTTATTTACTTTATTAATGGAAGATGTATAAATCTTCTCTTTATTGGGAGCTACTTATTCTTTTATTTGTAGTTGCATTGAGCTGCATCTTGTATGTTCGGAGTAAAACAGCTTTAGCTGTTTTATAAAGCAATAGCTGAAGCTATTGCACTCCAAACGTTATAGTCTTTTCTTTTTACCATACAATAAGTATGTACTTCATGCATTTTTCCAAGCTTCAAAACCGCCTGCCATAGACAGGACATTAGTGTAACCCAGTTGTTGCAGGGTTAATGACGCTAATGCAGAACGACCGCCAGTGCGACAATAAATTAACACAGTCTTGGCTTTGTCGGCTAATTCCGGTGTAGCACCTATTTTAAATTCCAGTACGCCACGAGGTAGTAATAATGCGCCATCAATATGCCCTGCTGCGTATTCACTTTCTTCACGAGTATCAACTAGAACTATATGACCATCTGCTAATAGTTGTTTAGCTTTAGCCACATCGATTTCAGTAATGTGTTGTTTTGCAGCAGCCACTAAATCTTCAGTTTTTGTGGTCACTCGCAAGGGTCGCTCATCTCTTACGGCAACTGCGTCTTGGCGTTCATTTTCATCCAATCCGCAATAACGATTAGCGGGTACTGCTTCATCAATTATACGTGGTTTAGGTAGATTCAGATTATTCATGATCTCAATAAACTGTTCACGCGACTTTCCAGCTAGACGTGGGTTAGTCGTGCGTTCTTGCATAATGCTACTCACCCAACGTTGTTGGTAATCGTGCCCTGGATAAACCAAGGTTTCATCAGGCAAGGTAAACAAACGTTGTGTGATGCAATCATATTGCGCACCAGCATCACCACCTTGAAAATCAGTACGACCACAACCACCAATCAATAACGAATCTCCAGTAAACAATCGATCACGCCACAAATAAGAAATACTGCCAGAAGTATGACCTGGTGTGGCAATCACTTTAATCTGCTCACCCGCTGCAAATTCAAAGACATCACCGTCTTGAATTTGTATATCGGCTGTTGTTGCCCCACAAAGTTGACTAACCCCCGTTTGTGAGCCCAAGCGTTGGCGTAACAAACCGCTGGCGGTAATGTGATCAGCATGTACATGGGTTTCTAAGGTGTATTTCAACTGCAAACCCTGCGCATCTAGCATCGCAACATAGGCTTCTATATGAGTGTTGACTGGATCTATCAATACCGCCTCTTTAGTAACAGGATCAGCGATTAAATAAGTGTAAGTCCACGTTTCTTGATCAAATAATTGCTTAAATATCATGGTGTGCCTCTTGTTGTGGGTTGGTTATGATTAATATAAAGCAAAGCCTGTGCCATATAACATAGTTCTTGATTTTATTAGCCTGTAGTCCTTTTAAAATAAAGATAAACCTTTTAAATGTTTCACTATCGTTTCAACGTATCATAAGTCATGACTTATGATACGTTATAAAACAAAGTAACCTCCTTTGTTACCTAGACATTTTGGCTCAATCGGCCTAATCGAATGTATACTGTTTATAAGAATCATCATAAGTGGTTATAAATTCAAAACCACATGAATAAAGTAAGGAGCTAACTAAAATATGATTAGTATAGAGATATTTCAAGCATTCGTTGCGCCTGCAATTTTTATTTCTGCTGCGAGTTTATTGGTGCTTTCTATAAATACACGATTAATGGGTATAGTAACGCGCTTGCGAATCTTTCATAAAGAGAAACATTTAGCGATTGCAGAGGGGAAAAAGAAGGAAGCCTTAGTTTTACAATCACAAATAGAATCAATTCAATACCGTGCTTTAAAAATAAGAAATGCTTTCTTCTGCACCTTATTAGGCATTACTGGCACTATGGTGACTTGTTTAATCATTGGATTAGCTTTGTATATAGAGCAAGCATTAATCGTTGGCGTATTGTTTTTTGTAGTGTCTATCTTGTTTATGCTGGTAGGACTCATGTTTTATATTTCAGAAGTTTCAATTAGCTTGTCATCAGAAAAAGAAGAAGAAAAACTGTATGCCTTAATTGATGTTCTATCTGAACAAAAAGACAGTGACCCTAGTAATAATTTGTCTTAGATTAAGCATCGGACTCGGGCTTTCGTGAATGACTTAGTTCGGCCAGAAAGTGACAGTGGTGAGCATCTGCTTTAGGGCGATGAATATGACATAATTAAGTTCGACAATTTGCCAACTAGAGCCAGTGGCCAGTGATCTATTTCGAGTGGGCAACTGATTAACCCTTGAAAGTTGTCATTCAGAGGTCGCCAGAGATGGACAGCCAAGTATCCAAACCAGATGGTGATTTGGTGAAATATTTATCTTAAACAATGCTAATGCAACCCTCAGTTAGAGCGATACACTAAACACTTAAGTTTACACTGTCTCAGTAATTAATAGCTTGGCTAACAACCGTTTTCCGAAGCCTGATTGGTCAATCAATGCTATTTGTCAAATGATTAAAGGCAATTATCGACGCCTACGTCTTAGTTTGGGCGGCGGTACAGGGTTGAATAAATTCAATATCATTATCAATAATTTTAAAATAATGCACATTACGATTAAGGTTAAAAAAATTATCATAGTTCGTCCTTTATTTATTGAGCTGGAATTTCACCCCAGCGTCTGTCATTGCTGTTTCAGTCATTCGTCCATTTTTTATCGGCAGTCGCATATTTGGTGAAAGTAGCAACCTTCCTTCATTCAAATCAAACGGTAAAACCCATAACCACAAATCATTTGAAAAATAAAATACTGGTAGAGGCGCTGAAAAATTTGCCGTTTGCGGGTAAATTAACACCATCTCTCCCTTCCCATTTAAATACTTCTGTCCATATGAAAATAGCTGGTAAAAATCACTCTGACTAAGACCATATTTTTGCATACCTAAATCATCGCCATAAGCTCGTAAGGTTCCATCCAAGCGCTTCCATTTACAGTCCATAATCCAGCATTCGAGGCCCTGTACAATCATAAGATCAGGTCTCAGCTGAAAAAAATCTCGGTCTTGATGTCTGCATAAATACTGGCTAGCCAATTGAGATTTTAGTTGCGCACCTTGCACTAACTGCTTGCGTAAGCACACTTCCACATAGGCCTCAAACAGTTTTTCCATCGGAAACAGCAAACTCAAGCCTCGTGTATCGCCTAGTACCGCCAATGGCATATTTTCGCCCAATACCAGCTCACACCAGGGCTTGATTGCCTGATAATGTGCCATCAACCTATTCTTATGCCAGCAATTAAAATCAGCCTTAACTTGTCGTGAGCGTGGAATTTCCGTCAGACGTCCCGTTAACTCATGAGCTAGGCGCCAGCTTTCAGGCACCTGTGTATGTATACAAACTTTATCCAAGGCAGTTTTTATTAATCGATTTTCAGGACGATCCGGCAAAAACACATCATGTCGTATTTGAAAAATATGCTGCCGTCCAGGTGGCTGACGCATCTGCCCTACCACATTCAACTGCCCCCGTAAATATCGCTGTTCTTCTTCAATGCACTGATAATCAAAGCGTATGCCACGCTTTATTAATACATCTAACTCTGCCAAGAACTGTGCCATTATCCATTCGTGCAAAGGTCTTTTAAATTGCAATACATCCGCTACACCAATTTCACGCGGTGCAGGCAAATTAAGAATTGCTTGCAGCATCC
>CAMDNJ010000126.1 GCA_945902915.1 Crenothrix polyspora
TATTCAGGGCATAACGCCAACCATAGGGTTTGCTACGTGTATCTGCTTCTATAGCAAAGGGAATAGATAACCTATCTAAATCACGCGCTAAGGTTCTGCGAGTCACCGAATAACCTAATCCTTCAAGCTAAAGTTGCAAAAGCCGGAACAGCGGCATGGCGAAAAGCACTGAAGCGTGCAGGCATTGAACAGTTTAGATGGCACGATTTACGGCATACTTGGGCAAGTTGGCATGTTCAAAATGGAACGCTACTTCATATACTGAAAGAACTGGGGGGCTAGGCAAGTTATGAGATGGTACAGAGGTACGCTCATTTGGCGCCTGAGCATTTAGCAAAGTTTGCAGGAAACTCAAAAGTTGCAAAATCGGTTGCAGGCAAAAACGATATTGTAGTATGTTCGTTTAAGTGCTTGATTTAATGGGGTGAACGACGGGGCTCGAACCCGCGACAACCGGAATCACAATCCGGGACTCTACCAACTGAGCTACGCTCACCATAATATGGCTTATTCTAGAAATGGTGCGCTTGGCAGGACTCGAACCTGCGACCCCCGGCTTAGAAGGCCGGTGCTCTATCCGGTTGAGCTACAAGCGCTAAACTGGTCGGGGTGGAGGGATTCGAACCCCCGACATCCTGCTCCCAAAGCAGGCGCGCTACCAAACTGCGCTACACCCCGTAATCTTGCTTCTCATCATAGACTATCTTTCGACAGCCACTAAAGAGCTGTCTATTATGACTACTCATAGATTCATCGTCAATTAATTTTTTATCTATTTATTTTCTAAACTACAACTTGGCCTTAACAAGATCATAGGTATCCGCAACTAACTCTTCTACATTAGCCATAATAACCTTTAATTCAGCCAACTTAGCTTCGGCAAAAGCTCTATCTTTAAGACTAGCCGTATTAATATAGACATTAAGAGCCGCACTTTTTAAGCCGCCATAGGCCGACATAGTCGCAGCACCTGCATCACTAATAACCGCCAGATTACCTGTAATAGCGGCATCACGACTTAATACTATAGCTTCTGCGCAAGCCCTCGCGCAGGCTAAAGGCACTTCAGTGGCTTCTTTCAAGACGTCTTGTATCGCTTGAGACCGAAGCGCTTTATCAGCATCCGTTTCTTTCGCTAAGCCATAAGCGGCCATTAAACGATTAAAGACTTCAACATCGGCCTTAATCATGCCTAATAGACTTTTACGCAACGCTTCTGATTTTAACAATAAGGCCTGCATTTGGACTTCGACTTCAAGATACTTAGGCTTACCGATAGTCAGGTTACAGACCATGCTGGTTAATGCCGCAGACTGAGCCCCCATCAATGCTGCCGCACTCCCGCCACCGGGTGTGGCTGATGCGCTAGCCAATTGGTCAAGATAGACTTCAATAGCTTTATCTTTAATTTCGTTCATGGGTTTATTGCTGTCTTTAATGTAGTTAATTATGCTTTAACAATTAAGATTCTTGATGCCTTTAGTGATTTAAATCACTATTCACGTCGCCAAGTGCTTAAGCCATTAGGCGTATCTTCAAGAATAACACCCTGCTCTTTTAAGTCATCCCGAATTTTATCAGCTAAAGCCCAATCCTTGGCTTTTTTAGCCGCCAAACGAGATTGTATTTGCTGTTCGATCAACTCCTCATCGAGAGCTTCGCCATTAACGATACCGCTTTTTAGGAAGTCGTCTGCATCGCCTTGCACTATACCTAGCAAGCCGCCTAAAAAACGTAAACTGGCCACTAATTCTTGAACTTTTATTGATTTAGCTTCTTTAGCAGCATTCAATTCTCGAGCTAAATCAAATAATACTGATAAAGCAACAGGGGTATTAAAGTCATCATCCATCGCAGCTGCAAAGCGAGCCTTATAATCCACATCGATCTCGGCATTGCCTCTATCACATCCACGTAAGGCGGTATAAAGCCGTGTCAAAGCCAGTCTGGCGTCATTGAGTTGCTCATCTGAGTAATTTAATGGACTACGATAATGACTAGATAAGATAAAAAAGCGAATTATTTCTGGTTGATATTGTTTTAATACTTCACGCACGGTAAAAAAGTTACCCAATGATTTGGACATTTTCTCTTCGTTAATGCGTACAAAGCCATTATGCATCCAATAATTAACAAACTTCTCGCCGGTGGCTCCTTCAGATTGAGCAATTTCATTTTCATGATGGGGAAACTGCAAATCCATGCCCCCCCCATGTATATCAAAAGAGTTACCCAAGCAACAAGTGGACATCGCTGAACATTCAATATGCCAACCAGGGCGACCCAAACCCCAAGGCGATGGCCAAGCAGGTTCGTTTTCTTTTGCCATTTTCCATAGCACAAAATCTAAGGGATTACGCTTGGCAAGATCAACATCAACTCGCTCACCCGCCTGTAAATCGTCCAGATTTTTACCTGATAACTGCCCGTAATTTTTAAACTTTGTGACCGCATAAAATACATCACCGTTATGCCCCACATACGCTAAGTCCTTAGCGCAGAGGATTTCAATCATAGCTATGATGTCTGGAATAGATTGAGTGGCTTTAGGTTCGATATCAGGAGGCAATACCGATAGCGCGCGTTCATCTTCGTGCATGGCTTCGATAAAACGCTCCGTCAACTCCGTTAAAGACACGCCCTGCTCATGTGCTCGCCGGATGATTTTATCATCAATATCAGTAATATTTCGCACGTAGCATAACTCATAACCCGAATACCGAAAATACCGTGCTACGGTATCAAAAACCACCATGACTCGTGCATGTCCAACATGACAATAATCATAAACCGTCATACCGCAAACATATAAACCAACTTTACCCTCAACACGAGGACTAAAGATTTCTTTTTTTCGGGATAAAGTGTTATATATTTTCAACATATCTCATTAATAATCTAATTACAGCAACATGACTAATCAACATTGCGTACAATTTACCAAGCCACCACTTCTCTTTCAAGATAAAAACACCTAAAATCTATTATTCGCATCACACCAAGGAAATTTCATGCGCACCATCATGCTTACATTGATGCTATTTTTTATATCAACATTCTCTTTTGCAACGGAAAAAACCATGACAGACACACAGACTAAAGTTAAATTAACCACCAGTGCAGGAGACATCATTATTCAGTTGAATGCCGATAAAGCACCGATCTCTTCAGCCAACTTCTTAACTTATGTTAACGAGGGCTTTTATAACGGCACTATTTTCCACAGAATAATTCCTGGCTTTATGGCGCAAGGTGGTGGCTTTGATGTTAGTTTCGAACAAAAAGCTGTCCATGATCCTATAAAAAATGAAGCAGACAATGGCCTGATCAATAATCGCGGCACTTTGGCAATGGCCAGAACTAACGATCCCAATTCGGCAACTGCGCAATTTTTCATCAATTATAAAGATAACACTTTTCTAAATCATACTGGCAAAAATGCCAGTGGCTGGGGTTATGCGGTATTTGCTGAAGTCATTGAAGGCATGGATGTAGTTGACGCTATGGCGAAACAAGCCACTGGCAATCGTGGCGGCCATCAAGATGTACCTAAAACGGACATCATTATTGAAAAAGCTGAAGTTTTGAAATAAGACGAAAGGCGCAAGACGAAAGACGAAACCAAACATTTCACCTTTGCCTTGCGCCTTTTACCTTTCGCCTTTAGCCTGCTTCTAACCAACTAACCGAGCCAAACTTTGTCCGAAGACATCCTATTTATTTCAGACCTACATCTATCCTTAGACAAACCTGAGATCACGCGCCGATTTCTTGCTTTTTTAGAGAACAGAGCATCTCAGGCATCAGCACTTTATATTCTAGGTGATCTATTTGATGCTTGGATAGGCGATGATGACCCTACCCCACCCAACACTAAAATCCGCAAGCAACTCACACAACTGACTCAATCGGGCACTGCGGTTTATTTTCAACCTGGTAACCGAGATTTCTTATTGGGTAAGCGTTTTTGCCTAGATACAGGCATCACTTTACTTAATGATTATGCAGTGATTGATTTAATGGGCTCAGCCACGTTGCTGACTCATGGTGATTTACTGTGTACTGACGACCTGCCCTATCAGGCTTTTCGTACTAAAGCCCATACGCTTGAATGGCAACAGAATGTCTTGTCTAAACCATTATTATTAAGACTGTTAGCAGCACGCTGGTATCGATTTCGTAGTTATCTTCATAAACGCAAAAAATCTCAGTCTATTATGGACGTTAACCAAGAAACCGTTGTAAATGTCATGCAAGAACATGCTTGCTTACGGCTTATTCATGGACATACGCATCGCCCTAATATCCATGATTTTTTAATCAATAATCAGACTGCGCAACGTTTTGTTTTATCAGCATGGTGCAAAGACGCTGGCGAGGTTTTATGCTGGAATAAAAAGGGCTACCAAATTGAGGTACTTTGAAGTCTGTGAAGCTCAAATACTGTAAGTTTTGAGCCTATGACCTGCAATACCTCAAAGCAACATTTACACTAAAAAAGCACTAGAGTTGTCTCTTGGATGATAACAAAATACTCATAAAACAAAAGCATGCATAAAGACGACATCCTTACTTTAGCTCTTCAGCTCTTTTAAAAGTTGACTTTTTAGGCAAAATAATTAAATCTACTCACTTGGCGTGCATACTATTTTGCCTTTATAGGGTCGAAAAATCACCCAAAAAACTAATATTAGTCTTAAAAAACATAATTAAGTATTTTGTCTAATTAACAAAATACCAGGAGAAAATATATGAAGAAGCCTTTAAAAAGTTGGCTGATTGCTTCAAGTGTCGCTGCACTATTAGCTGCACCAGCAATTTCAACTGCTAACAGTGGTGTTGACGCCCTAACCAAAGACTCAGCTAACTGGGCAACTTGGGGTGGCGATTATGCCGGCACACGTTACAGCAAATTAGATGAAATCAACGCTAATAACGTAAAAAATCTACAACCTGCATGGTCTTTTTCTACAGGTGTATTACGTGGTCACGAAGGTGGTCCATTAGTTGTTGATGATGTTATTTATATTCATACACCGTTTCCTAACACTGTTTATGCACTCAACCAAAAAACACAAGCTGTAATTTGGGAGTTCACACCGACTCAAGATGCTGACGTAACGATCCCTGTTATGTGTTGCGATACTGTAAACCGTGGCTTAGCTTACGGCGATGGCAAAATTTTCTTACAACAATCAAACACTGTCTTAACAGCTTTAGATGCTAAAACAGGTAAACGCGTTTGGAGTGTACAAAACGGTGACCCTAAATTGGGCATGACTAACACTAATGCACCTTTAGTTGTTAAAGACACTGTTTTAACTGGTATTTCTGGTGGTGAATTTGGCGTTCGTGGCTTTTTAGCCGCTTATGACATCAACTCTGGAAAACTTCGTTGGAAAGGCTATAGCATTGGACCAGATAAAGATACCCTGATCGATGCTAACAAAACGACTACTTGGGAAAACGGCAAAGTGACTCCAGTCGGCGCTAATTCAAGTCTAAAAACTTGGGAAGGCGACCAATGGAAAATCGGCGGCGGTACTACTTGGGGTTGGACTAGCTACGATCCTAAATTAAACTTAATTTATTACGGATCAGGAAATCCTTCTACATGGAATCCTACTCAACGTCCTGGTGACAACAAGTGGTCGATGTCCTTATGGGCTCGTGACGCTGATACCGGTGCTGTTAAATGGGTTTATCAAATGACTCCTCATGATGAGTGGGATTTTGATGGCATTAACGAAACTGTATTAGTTGACGAAGAAGTTAAAGGCCAAATGCACAAAACTATCGTGCATTTTGACCGTAACGGTTTTGGCTATACTTTAGATCGTGAAACTGGTGAATTATTAGTTGCTGAAAAATTCGACAAATCTGTTAACTGGGCTAGCCATGTTGATATGAAAACTGGTCGTCCACAAGTTGTTGCTAAATACAGTACTGAGCAAAATGGCGAAGACGTTAGAACTGATGGCGTTTGTCCTGCTGCTTTAGGTAGTAAAAACCAACAACCGGTTTCTTACTCACCACAAACTGGCTTGTTCTATATTTCTGGTAACCACTTGTGCATGAACTACGAACCTTTCGAAGTTTCATACACTGCTGGCCAACCTTATGTAGGCGCAACTTTAGACATGTTACCAGCCGGTGCTGACGTTTTAACCGGCAAAGCTGACGGCACTACTAACTTAGGTCAGTTCACTGCTTATGACGCTAAAACAGGCAAAATTGCTTGGTCTAACAAAGAACCCTTCTCTGTTTGGTCTGGTTCTGTAGCAACTGCTGGTGGCATCGTATTCTACGGTACCTTAGAAGGTTACTTAAAAGCAGTTGATGCTAAAACAGGTAAAGAATTGTATAAATTCAAAACACCTTCTGGCATCATCGGTAACGTAAATACTTGGAACTATAACGGCAAACAATATGTTGGCGTTCTTTCAGGCATCGGCGGTTGGGCTGGTATCGGTATTGCTACTGATTTCAACAAACAATTAGAAGCCGCACAAGAAAAAGCTGCAGCAGAAACTGATCCAGTTAAGAAAGCTGAATTGGAAAAAATTGCAGTGAAAATATCACAAGAAGGCTTAGGTGCTACTGGCGCCTATGCTAGCTTGGGATCTTTCACCAAACAAGGTGGTGCATTTACTGTATTTGCATTACCTAGCAACTAATTGATCTGATTTATTAGATTAAAAGTTGAGCCCCTGCTGATGAAAATCAGCTGGGGCTTTTTTTTGTCTATTACTTAACGGTATAGCTTATAATTCATGACCTATACGGCCAACTACTCAAATTTAATATCGATGACTAACCTGTTTATAGCCGGCCTTTTTTCGCTGACTTTGCTTTGTTCTACTGGGCTTTATGCAGATACTGATGTCGAGACAGCAACCGAACCCCATTCGCCTATTAAACAAGCTCAACTTACCGTAAGCGAGGACATTCAAAAATCGTCAGCCATAGAAACCTTAACACTCAAGCCCGTTAATCATCAGACTGAATTTATTGCCTACGGAAAAGTGCTTAATATACAAGCCTTGCTAGCCTTGCGTCATCGTTATTTGCTAACTTTAACCGATCAACGTAGCGCACAGGCAAAATTCAAGCAATCCGAACAAAACATCAACCGCCAGCAAGATTTATA
>CAMDNJ010000127.1 GCA_945902915.1 Crenothrix polyspora
GACATCACCTTAAGTTCCATTACGCTTTATCCGGTAAAATCTTTGGCGGGCATTAGTGTTAATAGCTGGCCTGTTATACGTACTGGACTGAAGTACGATAGACAATGGATGTTGATAGATGCTGATAATCAGTTTTTAAGTCAACGAAAGTTGCCGCAAATGGCCTTAATCAAGACAGCCTTAACCGATACACATTTAATTTTATCGGCAGAGGGTAGGGACGATTTATTATTGGCTTTAGCACCAGTTGGCGGCGATGTTATAGACAGTCAGATTTGGGCTGATCTTTGTGCAGCGATTAGCGTATCGGCAGAAGCCGATCACTGGCTCAGTGATTTTTTAAAGCGTGATTGCCGTTTGGTGTATCAACCCGAAACTTTACTACGACCGGTTGATGCTCATTATGGACTACCTACCGATACGGTGGCTTTTTCTGATGGCTTTCCTTTTTTGCTGATCTCAGAAAACTCCTTAGTGACTTTGAATAACGAGATGGCTTTAAATTTACCCATGACGCGTTTTAGACCCAATTTAGTGGTTGCTGGTTGCGACGCTTATGCCGAAGATAGTTGGCGTGAAATCAGCATAGGCGCTATTGATTTTAGATTACCCAAACCTTGTTCGCGTTGTTCTGTAGTCGTCATAGATCCAGAAAGCGCTGAAATAGGTCAAGAACCTTTGCGCACGCTTAACCTGACTAGAAAGTGGCAAAACAAAGTCTATTTTGGTCAAAATGCTTTGCACGATCAGCAAGGGCAGCTAACAGTCGGTGATCGTGTGCATATTAAGGTGATGGGAGATAAACAGCCGCCGCTTTGAACTAAAGCATAGTTAGCTTTACCTCGCACCTCTACCCCATAAAATAACTTCCACGGTATTAAACAAGATAGAGAAGTCTAAAAACAGGCTGTAGTTTTTAACGTAGTACAAATCATATTGTAGCTTTTGTATGGTGTCATATTCATCGGCGCCGTAGGGATAACATAATTGTGCCCAACCGGTAATGCCGGGCTTTACTCGGTGTCTTTCTCGATAATAGGGAATGCGTTCGTTAAAGCCGTCTACAAACTCAGGTCTTTCTGGGCGTGGTCCGACAAAGCTCATGTCCCCTCTTAATACGTTGAGTATTTGTGGTAATTCATCGATGCGACAAGCGCGAATGAAGCGTCCTACGGTGGTGATGCGATCATCATTTTTCTGTGCCCATTGGGCCCCGTTTTTTTCAGCATCTGTTTTCATGCTTCTAAACTTAAGTACCTTAAAGGGTTGGTTTTTTTCTCCAACACGAACTTGTCGATAGAGTATGGGTGCTTTAAAACCGCTTTCCAGAAGTATAGCAAAGGCGGTTAAACACATAATGGGCCAAGCAACACTGAGTAATAGGATGCTGGCCAATAAATCCACTATTCTTTTCTTTAGTCCTCTTAAATCACCCTGTGCAAAGCCATCACAAAAAATCAGCCAACTAGGGTTTACATTGGCTAAAGAAATAATGCCTTGTTCACGTTCATAGAATTCGACAATATTCATGATGGTTAAGCCTGACATTTTGCAATCTAAGAGCTCATCAAAGGGTAAGCCCAATCTACGGTCATGGATGGCTATGACGATTTCATCAATTTTATAGTCCTCTGCGATTTTAATCAGAGGTTGATCGTAGGCAATGATAAGACTGCTATCAATGATAGGCACTTCATCGGTCAAGGTTAAAAAGCCAACGATATTAAAGCCTTTATGAACTAAAGATTCATTTAATGAAATTAATTGCTGTGCTTTTTCGCCGCTACCGATCACTAGAAAGCGCCTTTTTAAATGATCAAAATTTGCAAATTTATAGAACAGATATCGAATCAAGGACATACCCATAAAAGCCAGCATAATCGCGAAGACTAATACGCTACGAGCCATATAAAGATCGGGTAACAGATAATAAATACCAACGAGTAGTAGTATGCCTAGGCCAAAGCTAATACAAACCCTAGTCATTAGGTTATATTCTTCACCGCTCAGTGTTCGTCTATATAAGCCTAAGCCGATGCAAGATAAACTCATAACGCTAGAAAAAATAAAGCTGGCTAAGGTGATGTGATTGTCGGTATACCAAGATTCAGACATCAAAAAGCGGACGTCGCTACCCCAATACATGGCGGCAAAAAACATACAAAACTCTGCCAACAAAAGCACTAGATAGGCTCTGGATATATAGTGGCGAAAAATGCGTATCATTTAATTCTCCTTGCTCTGTGTTTATAGGTGGCTGCCATTAATAATAACCTTTGGCTTTTAGCAGACTTTCTACGTAATTAATGGGTATGGCGTAGGAAATGCCACTGGGCTTGGTTAAGATGTTTTCTTTGCTTTCTTGTATAAAAGCTTTATTAATGACACCGATGACTTGCCCTGATTCAGGATGATAAAGCGGACTACCACTATTGCCAGGATAAGCAGTAGCATCAAGTTGAAAGACATTGTAGGGATCTTGTAAGCGTTTGAACTGGGCTTGTTTGATTTGGCCAGAGTTAATCATAGGAATGATATTGGGTGTAATGGCAGAAATAATCCCACGGTGGGTTACCGGAGATAGCCCTAAAACCATGCCGATAGGGAAGCCGGTGAAAGCATATAATTGACCTTCACGTACTGATGCGGCTGAACCTAAGGTCAGTGCTGGCAGGCGTTCATCGTTGATTTTTAATAGCGCTAAATCATGATCTTTATCGACGGCTAGTTCAGTTGCGATAACGACTTTATCGATATTGTCTTTATGATAAAAAATAGCCAGTTTTTCTAAGTGCTCAATATCTAGCGTTTCCGGTATAGCGTGCGCATTAGTAATAATTAAACTACCATCGCCGACGGCAAAGCCTGTCGCCATGAATATCGAGCGTGGATTGCGCCTAGGCATATAAGTGCCAATTGCTATGATGCTGGGTTTAATTTTGACTACCGTATCGGCCAATGAAGGTTCCGCGCAGAGTGATTCTGATGCTAATAAGGCCATAAGACTTAAAATAAAGCAGAGTAGGGCTAAAGCTTTGTTAAATGACTGGTAGAGCGTTAAATGAGTTGACATGGCTTGAGTTAAAGAGGGTTTATGGTTTTCCACGCCTGTGGCTTACGCAGCAGGGCAAAAAACAGTAATAAGAAAAACAATAGCGTTAACCGTGGAGCATCAAAAGGGCTATTGACCCACGCAACCACCAGAAAGCCACTAAAAGCCGATAATAAAATGCCTGAGAAAAGAGTTTGCTGGGTTAATAGCCGATAACATCGGTGTAGGGCTAGGGTAAATAACAAAACAAATACACTAAGTCCCAACCAGCCTTGTTCGAATAATAGATGCACCCAAAGATTATCAATATGCCAAGGATTATGTTTTTGGGTAGAAAACAGCCAGGAATCAGTGCTGCGTGAGTAGTCGCCGTTTTTAATAAGATTAATGCCCTCAGGATTAATTAATTGCACATTGGTGATATCTATAGATTGCCCTACACCATTACCGCTATAAAAAGATAATTGTATAGGGCGCTTTAGCAAGCCAGCATCGACGGGTTCACCAAGTTCAAGGCTGTTAATAAGGAGATCTATTTGCTGCCATTCTGAGCCGTTACTGGTGATTAGCACAGTGCTACAACGAAAAGAATATTGCAGTGATTTTTCACATAGTGAGGTAGATAAATTGAGTCCTGGCTTTTTACTACGGATGTTTACAAGTAAGCGGTAGCTTGTATGCGCTTTGACAGCGACATACTGGCCCATAAAAAAAGCATCACCGCCAGATAAGCGTAAGTAAGGCTGATCTTTTTCGGTGATTATTTCATAGCTGGCTGGCTGGCTATGTTCATTATTTAGCCAAAAGTACGTCCGAGGATAACTTCCTAAACCCATGCCGAATAATGAGGTCGCTAGATTATCATCTCGCATAGTTATGGCATCTAGCCAGTGAGCATTACGACTACTTCGATCTTGATCAAATGATTCAAAACGTTGCTTTATCAAATTGCCGTTTAATACCGGCAGCGCGATAAGTACACTGATGGCCGATAGCAACAAAGGTAATAAATGTTGTTTGCTAAATAGCGGTTTTTTTCTAAAGCCTATGAGTAAGGCGAGTAACAATACTAAAAAGCCTACACAAAAACCTAGGTAGCCGCCGCGCGAATATGTCACTAGCAGTGTGTAGATACTGATTATAAACAAAAAGATACCTAATAACCCTAGGCTTTTATGTTGCATTACATTTATAAATAATAGCGATATAAATGGTAGCGTTAACATTAAATAACTTTCAATATTGCCGCCACCTGTATGCACGCTTGAAAATAAAGCATTGATCCGAAAATCGCTAGTAAAATCAAATAAACTCACGAAGACTAGGCGTTCGATAATGGCAAACAAACATACTCCCGTTAAGCCAAGTAAAATGCCATAGCCGAAGTAATGTGGAGTGTCACGATAGCGTCGCACAGTGAGTTGTAAAAAGGGCAAGAGCAGTAAGCTCCAGAGGTAACCTTTGCCTACTCTTAAACTATTAAAGTGACTGTAATAATGGTTAAAAGAGTTAGCATTGATAGCAGGTAAAGGTAATAAGCCTCTTAATATGCTGATGCCATAGAATAAGGTAAATATCGTTAATAGTAAGATACTGGGTATAGTGAGTAGCGATCTCTGGTCATGTTTGGGTTTGTGCCAAAAGTAATAGGCTAGGGTGGTTAAAATGAGTAGATCAAATTCATCAAAGAAAAATCGCCCTGTCCATGGGGCAAAATCCATCAGTGGTAATAGTGCGGGTATAACGATTAACCAAGCATAAGGCACATAAGCCAATAACATGGCATAGCCTAGCAGAAATAATCCCAAAGCTAAGGGCGCGACAGGATAATCGAATAATACCCCGATGATAATACTCCACAATAACAAGGACACGATGCGCCAACGCTTATCGACCTCAAAAGCAGGTAACTGGCTCGCTGGTGAGTTTTGAGAGGCGTCGGTCAGTGGCTTGATGGTAATAGCAGTGCTAGGGTATTCGGCTCGCAATAACCATTGTGGTATGACGCGCATGATTTGATAGCAAGTCGCTGCCGCCATAAAAGCTAACCAGATATTACTGGGATCGGGATGTTTGTTGATTAAGAATAGTTTACCGGTCTCTATAAGCAAGGCCAATAATCCAGCAATTAATCCCACATAAAACCAAGGCAGAGTGGGAGGGCGTTGCAGATGATGTTTATTGATAGCAATGAGCCAACAAAATAAACCGATAGGAAAATAAAGGCCGATGATATTTAACAGGCTCACTAAAGCCACGCCCTCAGAGGTGTAATAAAAATAATACAGTGGTAAAAAATGAATGTCTGCTAGCCTTTCTAGCGCTGTTTTCGGTAATAACCAGTGATGAGTGAGTTCTTCGTTAGCCGCGATCAGTAGCAACAGATAGAGCGGTAAGATTAAAGTCAGCGATCGTCTTAGAAAACCAATCGTGACAGCCGCATCTAAGACTTGAACGCGTGCCCATATACTAGCGCCCAAACCCATGCCTATCATACGGGTAAGGATAGACAGTCCTTGCCCAGAGCCAGATAACAAAAAGACTTGTATCAATTCAATGGCTAAACCTATAAAAAAGCCTAGTAATACTGCAACGGTTATTCGCTGTTGTACAGAGGGTAAATAACCACACAATAAGCCTAACGGTAATAATACGGCTATTTCAGAAAGTATCTTAAATCCACAACGAACCCCACTAGCTTGGCAAGTAGAGTAAGACATAAAAAAGCTATCGGAGCCATGGGCTAGCTTTAGATTAAGCTCAGCGATGGAGGTGACAAAGTCATAAGGGAATAGACTGAGCACCGCATAAATAAGTATATAAAAGATAATGACTGATTTTACAGACAGCAGCTTAGCACTGAGTAACTGACGCCATAAGTCCGAAAAATAAGCACTTAGAAATAGCCAGATTAATATGCCGATCAGTGACCCTAGGGCTTCGGCTATTAAATCATTTAATGAGACTGTGCGAGGTGGAAAAAACAACTGGGTAAATTCCACGGCAACGGCGACCAATAGACAAAAAGCCAATACTAAAATGGCGACTAAAAGCCGGCCTAACAGAGTATGGCTGCGATTAATTGTGGCCGAGACCAAGAAAGCCAAAGGGATATACAAGACTATATTAGCTATCCAATCTGCCCTAGAGCCAGCACCTAAGTTTAAATAAGGGATGTTTTTAAATTGTGTTAAGGCAGCTTCAATGGCTAAATGATTGAATACCAAAGGCACTAAGCTGCCATAGATGACAAAGACTAAATACAAGCCGGTAGCAATAAAAACACTGCGGTTCATCATGACGGAATGTTATCCATAGAAAAATTCATAGGCTGAATCTGTTGTAGCTGCATTGGTAACGGTAATCATAGAAGTTTAAGACTCTAACGGTATGACGGTTGGGCTAGAGCTATAAAGGTGTTATTTAGATCATTAGGCTGTTATGGTGATGGCTGGTAGGGGCGTATTGCATACGCCCTATTGCAACCATCACTCTATAATTTTGAGCGTTCGATAAATGGGCCTATGCAATACGCCCCTACGGTGTTTGTAAGGTCTCATTGTTCCCATACTCTGCTTCACTGCCCACAGTTAAGTAGTTAGTTGCTTGCTTGGAGTAAAACAGCTTTAGCTGTTTTAAAAGGCTGAGCTGAAGCTCAGCCTTTTAGGATTTTTCTTTTTTTTCCTTAACTGTGCCCAATGAGCGCTTTGGATAGCCATGTAGGGTGAATAAGCTGGTGAGACTTTGAAATACTTTCACAGTCTCTGGTGCTTATCCACCCTAGAAATAAGTCCTTTCGCATGCGCCCCTAGGGTGATTGTAATTTCTTATCGTTCATACTCTGCTTACAGTCCGTGGCAATGAGAGAAGCGCTGGGAATCTGTTGCCACTGTATCTTTTTAGGGGGGATACTTTATTTACATAAAGCTAAAATTAGGTATAAAACTAACATGTAAAAGGGCGGCTGTCAAAATGTGTTAGTAAAAAGACGCTAGCTAATTAAGTGATGATTTCGCTTATTGACGGTATAGAGCTAAGACCTGTTTAACGTAATTTT
>CAMDNJ010000128.1 GCA_945902915.1 Crenothrix polyspora
GTTTTACTGGGTGCCATAAGCGTAATGCAGCGTTTGGCTATCTCAGGAGATAAGGAGGCGATAGGTAAATGACTGGAATTTTCTAACAACAAATCACAGTGTATTTCATCTGCACAGATAATTAAATCGTTACGTGTACAAATTTCTGCGAGCTTAATCAATTCCTCACGGCTGTAACAACGACCCACAGGGTTATGAGGATTACATAACATAAACAACCGAGTGTGGGATTGTATGGCCGCTTCAAAAGCATTGTAGTCTATTGAATAATGTAACCATTGCTTGGAGCGGGTCACTGTTAACTCAGCTATATTGAGATCTAACCCTTGGTTAACAGGCGCACTTAGAAACGGTGGATAGATTGGTGTTTGTACAAGCACCCCTGCGCCAGGGGGACAGACCGCTCTGCAACTTACGTTAAGACCACTCACCAAGCCTGGAAGGAATAATAGTTGATCAGGGGTAACTGTCCAGTGATAGTGTGCCCACAGCCTATGACAAATTGCCTCAGATAATTCAGCCGTTACCCCACCATAACCAAAAATGCCATGTGCAATTCGTTCATGGAGTGCCTGCAATACGGCTGGGGGTGCAGGAAAATCCATATCGGCCACCCACAAGGGTAATACTTCGTTTCCAAAAGCCCTCCACTTTTCGCTGTCTGTTCCCCTTCGTTCATAAGGTTGATCGAAATCGTAGTGGATCATTTTATCTCATTAAGTTGTTAATATTCGCTAACAAATGAATCGCCATAATAACAATGATTGTTCCTAGCAAGACTCGTTCAGTGATTTAAATAATAATTTAAAATTGTATTTTAGACATAACAATGAGTTAAGCAACCAAAGATTTTATTTGTGTGTTCGGTGACTCAACCCTGTTGAGTGTTGTCTTGGCTGGTGGTAGCGCTTGATGTAGCTCTGCAAACAGAGCAATTGATTATTCAAGGTTTTGATCGATCCGAAAAACGATAGAATGTTTTCGTAAGATAGTGTTAATAATTGCCTAGAAAGTTCTGTTACTGCAGGTAATGCCACTTAACTAACTACTAAGGATTGATCGCTTTTTTATACCTTACATACAACTCATAAGTGCAATCGATAATAGACGGAATTAAAAAAGATTACTGGCTATTAGGTTAATAACGTTAATTTGTTAATGACTGCTATAGGGAAGCCTAAATCCATATCCGTATGGCTGGTTAGGGTTGATAGTTGTCATTCAGCGTGTACTTAAAACAAAAAATCTACATCAAAAATGAGAATTAACGATTCAGATGAAAGGCATGACATAGTGGTGGAATGCGTCCTCTGGAATGAAAGGGTAGGCCTTACTGTATTAGCCTTTAATTTTAACTTTTTTAGGGTTTGGTAGCCGAAGCCTGGGCATCAGAGCGAACACTATGAGCATAACGAGATAGACCAAGCCAGAGACCTTGTCTCGGCTACCGAGGTACTCGTCAAGGCTTTGACTTTGAAGGGCAACAGCAAGCCCCAACTCTGCCCCGACCGTAAGAGCTAATGCGAGAAATCCGACTATCAATGACTCCCTTGGGAAATTAATTTCTGGGAAATGCCTTAGTATGTATCCCGCTGAGAAGAAGATTGCGGCTGCCATAAGGGGCATTTCCATCAGCTCAGCCCACCGCTCTCCGATGCGTGAAACGACGAACAGAACTCGGAAGACGCCGAGAACGAAGCCAGTGCCAAACACAAGTATGAAGTACAAAAGCCCAGCATAAACTGTCTTTAGCATAAGTTATGGGGCTCCAATTCTGATGGTTAGGCTTTATAATTTATTGGACATTTTGAAAGTACTCGCCCAAACTTCTTGCCATAAATTGATGGATAAATGAGTGACTGGAATTACGTTTAATTCAAGCACATTGAAATTAAAAAAGCTATCCGTACCACTATCTATAAATCTTCATGAAGTTAAAATGACTTAAATTTTACTTTTAGTGGCACTAAATTATCACCTGACAGAATCTTTGCCAAACAAAAGCCTGCTTGGCAGGTAGTTCTACTTATATATTATGACCATCAAGCAAGCTATACTCCCATCGCTACTATTTTCAATTAATTATTTAAAGGTGCACAGCATGAATATTCTAACTTTATTGGCGAGCATGTTGTTATTTTCAGTTTCAGCAACTGGGGCAGAACCTTGCTCTGATTTGCTAAATTATAAAATGAGCAAATTAAGGTCTAGCGAAGAGCTTGATTTTTGCCAGGCATTTCAAAACAAGGTGATTCTGGCAGTCAATACTGCCAGCAATTGCGGCTATACTCCACAATTTAAAGGCCTAGAAGCACTTTATCAACAATATAAAGACAAGGGCCTGGTGGTGGTCGGCTTCCCCTCCAACGATTTCAATCAGGAGTTTGCTGAACCAGAAAAAACCGCCAAGGTCTGTTATATCAACTACGGGGTGACTTTCCCGATGATGGAAAAAAGCGCGGTTCAAGGGCCAGCGGCCAATACGTTTTTTCAAAAACTGATTAAAACCACAGGCCATGCGCCGGAATGGAATTTTAATAAATATCTGATCGGCCGGGATGGCGCATCTGTTGAGGCTTTTGCCAGCAATGTCACTCCAGAACAGCTGGATTCCAAAATAAGCTCATTATTAAGCCCCAAATAGCTTTTAAACAGCAGCCTCTTGCCGGCTATTTGATATCCGCCAGCTGTTTTTTATGACAAGAAAAATGAGCTTTTTTAATCAGTTCTCGTTAGTTCTTCGTGTAAGGATTTATTGACTATGCGTAACGTTGGGCTGTACTGGTTTATTAATGACTTGCGTGTTCACGATAATGCCAATCTGTTAAAAGCGGCCTCTGAAGTTGATGATTTACTCTGTATTTATTGTCTCGATCCGCAGTGGTTGTTGCCGAATCGGTATGGTTTGGCAACGATGTCAGCCAATCGTTGGCGCTTTTTAAAAGAATCGCTGCTAGACCTGGATAAGCAATTACATCAACTGGGTCAGCATCTTCTGGTTTGTTATGAAGCACCCGTTAAAGCTATCAGCGATCTGGCGAGTGAACATAAAGTCTCATTGATTTATCGTAGCCGCCATACTGGATACTATGAAAATCAGCAGTGGTTAGCCCTGCGAAAATACTTGCCATTAGTACAGTTTGTCGAAGCAGACAGCCATAGTTTGTATGGCCTAGATCAATTGCCTTTTGCCTTAGCAAAATTACCTGATACGTATACTGAGTTTAAAAACACCGTTGTGCAATTGACGGTCGACAAACCTGTGCCACCAACGGATTTTCTGCCATCTAGCCCGGTTTTGCAAATGGATTGGTTAAGGAATTTTCCGGATTGTTTAAAATTGACTTCTGAATCCGAACAGGAAATCGTTTTTCATGGCGGCGAAACAACGGGCTTAAAGCAGCTAACCGATTATTTTGCTACCGATTGTGCAAGCCACTACAAAGAACAGCGCAATGAACTAGAGGGCTGGGGAAATTCAAGCAAATTTTCGCCTTGGCTGGCTAACGGCAATCTTTCGGTCCGGCAAATTTATTTCAATTTAAAAAACTACGAACAGAAAGTCGGTGCAAACGAATCAACTTTCTGGCTATTTTTCGAATTGTTATGGCGCGAGTATTTTCAATGGTATGCTCATCGCCATGGCAAACATCTGTTTGCTTTTCAGGGCATCAAGCAACAAAAACCCTTAACCAGTTTTTACCCCGAGCGCTACCGGAAATGGTGCCGAGGCAACACCTCCTATCCACTGGTAAATGCATGCATGAAACAACTTAATGCCACAGGCTTTATGTCCAATCGTGGTCGTCAGATCGTCGCCAGTTGTCTGGTCAACGAATTAGCCGTGGACTGGCGTTATGGAGCGGCCTATTTTGAGCAGCAACTGCTGGATTATGATGTGGCGTCCAACTGGGGCAACTGGCAATATCTGGCCGGCGTTGGCGCTGATCCTCGCGGCAAAAGGCATTTCGATCTGGACAAACAAATTCGGCAATACGATCCGGAAGAACGCTTTATTAATAAGTGGCAAGGCTTTTTTCAAAATTTACCCCTAGATTCTGTCGACGCCGCCGATTGGCCTCATGTTGCCGAGTGAATTTATTGTGAGGTTTTTTGCAAACGTTGATAATTTTCGAAACCGTTTTGATATAGCGGTTATTTTTACTATGCTGTCAACAGCGGTGGAGCATGAACAATGAAAGCTATCTGGAATAATACCGTCATTGCCGAGAGCAATGAAACCGTGAAACTTGAGGGAAATTATTATTTTCCACTCGGTTCCGTAATGACACACTTTCTGCGTGACAGCAGTACGCACAGCACTTGCTCATGGAAAGGCAAGGCAAGTTATTACGACATTGTGATTGACGACTCGATCAATAAGGATGCGGCATGGTATTATCCCGAACCGAAACAGGAGGCATTAAATATTAAAAACTATGTTGCTTTCTGGCATGGCGTAGAGTTCAGCCAATGAATCGGCGAATTAATCAGCTATTGGCCATTGGTTTTCTATGAATGATGAATTGCAGAGTATGAGCCATAGCCTACCAGCCTCATCCAGTCTCATCGCATTGAACGAGTCCTTTTCCCAAGTGCGCCGGCAAAGCGTCCTGCTATGCGCTCCGCTTTTGGTTGAGGATTATGTCATCCAAACAATGCCTGATGTCAGTCCTCCCAAGTGGCATCTTGCCCATGTCAGCTGGTTTTATGAGACCTTTATACTTGCGCCTTATCTAAAGTATTACCGACCGTTTAACCCTCAATTCAATGAGCTCTTCAATTCTTATTATCAGGGAATTGGCAAACCGTTTCCAAGGGCGCAACGAGGCTTGCTGTCGCGGCCTTCAGTTGCCGAGGTCTACAGCTATATAGCGTATGTCGATGCACAGATGAACGAGTTGATAGCGAGCCTAGATAGCCATCGGGATAACGTGAGAATCCGGGAATTGATTCTGCTCGGACTGAATCACGAACAGCAGCATCAGGAGTTGCTGATTGCCGATATCAAGCATATTTTTGGAAACAACCCTTTGCTTCCGGCATACCTCAATAATAAGGCTCCATCAGCACAGAATTCGACAGTAGCATTGGATTGGATCAAGCTAACGGGAAACAAGATTGTCATCGGCCATGACGGAAAGGGGTTTTGTTTTGATAATGAATCGCCTTGTCATAATGTGCTATTAAACGATTTTTTTCTGGCTAATCGTTTGGTGACCAATGCGGAATACCTAGAATTCATTGATGATGGCGGTTATGACAAGCCATTGCTCTGGTTATCGGACGGTTGGTCCAGCGTTCAAAAAGAGGGCTGGAAAGCGCCTTTATATTGGCAGCAAGTCGACAAGACCTGGCAATGTTTTACGCTTGAAGGTCTGAAACCGATTGAGCCCGACGAACCGGTCTGCCATATCAGTTATTTTGAAGCGGATGCTTATGCTACGTGGGCCGGCAAACGCTTACCCAGGGAAGCCGAATGGGAATATGCGGCTGCAGATCAAGATTTAACGCTAGGCAATTTCCTAGAAACCGGGCGTTTTCATCCGCAGCCCGCAACTCCCGGTAATAGATTCATGCAATTGGGCGGCGATGTTTGGGAATGGACGCAAAGCGCCTATAGCGCCTATCCCGGCTACCGACAGCTGGAAGGAGCGATAGGCGAATACAACGGTAAATTTATGTGTAATCAAATGGTGCTTCGAGGTGGGTCTTGTGCCACACCGGTTCATCATATTCGTAAAACCTACCGTAATTTTTTTTATCCTAATAGCCGATGGCAGTTTATGGGCCTCCGCTTGGCAGACGACGCATGAAGAAACCACCCTTGATTGATTTTCACGATTTTCATCCCGCCTTGGGCGATTTCCGGGCCAATATCCTCGCCGGCTTGAAGGCCGAGCAAAAACACATTGCACCAAAATACTTCTACGATCCACAGGGTTCCATGTTGTTTGACCGAATTTGCGAGCTACCTGAATATTACCCAACCCGCACGGAAATTAGCTTGCTAAAACAATACGGCTATCAAATAGCCGACTCGATCGGACCGGACGCACTGCTCTTTGAACTCGGTAGCGGCAGCAGCACCAAGATTCGTCTATTGCTCGAGGCAATACAGCCAAAATGTTACGTACCGATGGATATATCTAGGGATCATTTGTTCCAATCCGCTAGTTTGCTCGCGAAGGATTATCCCTGGCTTAAAGTTCATGCGATTTGCGTTGATTATGCTGACCCTTGGAACTTACCTCCAGGCTTAAAAGGCAAGAACCGCATCGCCTTTTTCCCCGGTTCCAGCATTGGCAACTTAACGTCGGAAGAAGCAGTGGACTTGCTTGGACGAATCGCTCAGCTTGTTGGTAATGATGGCGGTTTATTGATAGGGGTCGACCTGATCAAGGATATTGGCGTTTTGGAAGCCGCTTATAATGATCAGCAGAAAGTGACCGCGGCATTTAACAAGAATTTGCTGGTGCGGCTCAACCGCGAACTGGGTGCGAATTTCCAGGTAGACCAGTTCCAACATCGTGCATTTTATAAACGGGACCTCGATCGTATCGAAATGCATCTGGTGAGTGACAGGGAGCAGCATATCAGTATCGACGATGAGCTGATTCACTTTAAAGCCGGGGAAACCATACATACAGAAAACTCACACAAATACAGCGTAGTCGGATTTCATAGTCTCGCGTTACGCGCAGGCTTTCACCCGGTTAAAGTCTGGACAGACCCGGATGATTTATTCAGCATCCATTATTTGCAAACTCAAAACGCGCTGAATTAGGCTCTATCCGTAATCCGAAACTTCCAGTAAAGCACAGAATAAAGCCATCTATAGGCATCCCGAATTCATATAATAAATGCAACACTCTTTAAAAAGGCTAGATGGTATAGTTTCCGTCTACCAAAACAAAAAACTAAAGAGGTGTTCAATGCGAACAACATTTACCCATCTAACCCAAGAAGAAAGATACCATATCTACATAGAG
>CAMDNJ010000129.1 GCA_945902915.1 Crenothrix polyspora
TCCCCCTTTTACAAAGGGGGACGCCAAAAATGATAATACTTTCACAGTCTCTAGGGCGAATCCACCCTGCGCTAATATTCCATATAGATTAAAACGACGTACGGCCGTTCAGCATAAGGCACATTATAAACGTTATATGTGGCCATTAACCGCATAAACTGTGGTCTGTCCCCTATATGCGTCCTATATGCAATGCGTTATAAAACGCCAGTATATCGTTAATAGTCCTATCAATTGGCCATTGGTCAAACTTCAGAATCTTAGGTATTCATAGTTATTTGTTTATTCATTAAAGGTGAAATAGCGCAACCGTAGTTGTCTCTAAATCCTTTTGAGCCGTTGTGTTAATCCCTCTATACCTTCAGTGCGTAGCACTCTATAAAATTTAGGGTAAAAACTTGCATTTAATAATTGCCTTAATATCCGTGGTAGACTTTTTCTTACATCTAGGTGAATACCATTGGCGTCAATGGTCGTTTTAAGAATACCCTCTTGGTAAGTTTCTGGTCGTAATAAAGCTTTATCTTCCGTCCTTGTAATAGCTAGCTTATTGACTACCGATTGCCAAGCATCACCCGCCACATTCAATGAAAATGATTGCTTAACATATTCAATTGCATTTTTATTAATCTGATTTCTTAGTTCAGTCGAACCTGCCAATTTCAATATCGCCTCTACCCAGCTATCAGTATCATTAGTCACTAAACATCCGGTTTCATCGTTGATAATGACATCAGAATAAGGCGGAACAGCCGAACATATCACGGGCATGCCAGCCAAAGTATAATCAAAAAATTTAATGGGGCTTTTACAGGAACTAAATTCAGAATCATCTAATGGTATAAGTCCAACAGGATTAATTAAACCACTGAGTAATTTTTTAAAGTCACTATGGCTAAGTAAATCAGATCGCTTGATCTTTATGCCAAAACTTTCCAAATAATCCCCCGGTGGGCCGATAACAAATATGTCATAATCGTTTGGAAAATTTTTCTGGATTTTAAGCAATGCCGGCGCCAGAAAATCAACTAAAACTCGATCTGAAGAAGCTACTACCAAGGTTACTTTATGAATAGCTAGGCTCGATTGTTTTAACAACGGAAAATCGGTTGATTCAGTACAGTTGGGTACGCAAATAACTTCAGGGTTAATCTCTAAAAGTTTGTTGGCTAATCGTTGAGTGGTGGTAGTGATTAAATCAGCTTTAGCAATAACCTGCCTATACGTAGCCAATGTAATGGAACACATTTTGTGATGAGCTAAAAAATCAGGGAGTTCAATTAATAAGTCATCCAGTTCGAAAATACATTTTTTGCCATGTTTCTGCAAAACTGACATAAGATTTAGTACATATTCTCCTCCTGAGCGTTGAAATACAAAGATATCTCCCCAATAAAGATCATCAAGCCTGATCTCATTGTAGCCTCTATATCTAACGCAGCCATTATATCGATCCCTCCAATTGTCCAAGGGATTTTTGATGCGTATGTCATAAAGTGACAAATCTTTATTGGGAACATAGGCAACAATTCTTACTGTATTTTCGCGCTTTGGCTCTGCAAGAAATATGTTTTGAAATACCATGGCATCAGGTTCATCAGAAACCAGTTTATTAACTAAATCAATATGTGTTTGATTCAAATTTAAATTGCATAATTGATCAACCACCTCAATCGGTAAATGCACCTGGCCAATATCTTCAATATCATACTGAGCTTGTTCAAATAATGCTTTGGCACTATCTTTGGTAAAAAAGCGTAGGTGCGTTCGATCCAATATGCCTAAATCTGCATACTCCCACCGACCTTCAAGTAACATGGCTCTAATGGCCGCATGAGCAACATTGGGCAAAGACGCAATGATGAAACCATTATTATTTAAATGCTTGTGACAAACTTCAAGAACTTCATTTGGATCTGCAATGTGCTCTAAAACATCACCAAATAAAATGACATCAAATTTTTCATCGCTATGATGGTTAAAATATTCACTTATGCTGCCGTTATAAACCGAATCCAATACCTCACTCGCTTTATGTGCCGACTGTGGATTCATTTCAACACCCAGAACAGCATGTCCTAAGTTTTTAAGATATGCTCCTAAATACCCCTCAGAACAACCCACATCAAGAATTTTTAGCAGGCTGCCATTAGCTTTTTCGAGTAAAAAATCGATCGCAATAGTATGTGAGTTATTTTTATTAGTGGTATCAATGCTTGATATATAAGCCATAATATTTGGTTAAATTTTTACCGGTTACTAAACAGAAGGATTTGAAAAAGATGTATAAAAACTTATACGGAAATAGCAGATATAGTTAATGTTTATTCAGATTTTTTAGTTTTCTTATACATCGAATAATAATGCTCGTTTTATTAGATTCAATGATCTGATTAAGTAATTGAATCTTCTCGCCAAATTGATTTAACTGCGTAGTGACCTCATAAAGATTTTTATGTAAATCATAATTTTCATGGCGCAAGTCGGCTATATCCTGATCCTTTTGCACATTTATCGCTTTGCTTGAAAGTAATTCGTCTCTAATTGCGGCCAGTTTTATATCAAAATCAGCATTGTTTTGATAAGCCTCGGTAGAAAAAATATTTTCATTTTGATTTTGGAGGTTTATTGCTTGTTCAATAACGAGTTTGGCGTCTTCAGAAACAACACTATCATCAGAACCTTTCACCGTTAATTCCCTAATAATATTATCCTGAACGGCCTTTTTTTTAATAATACACAGGGAATTAATTATTTCTATGGAATGGACTTGATTAAGAAAATCGAGATTCATCGTTAACGGATCCAATCCTGATTGGATCAGGAAATTTTCCATATACTGGTTAATTGACATGCCGTTCTGCCAATGCTGGTGATTGATGATATCAATTAATTTTTTTATAAAGGCGATTGAAGAATAAGAGTCAAAAAGGCCGCCTTCGTAATTTGACCAATAACTACAATGCAAATCTTCGATGATATATATCCCATCGACACTTAACTTGGGGAAATACAACAGAAACGCTTTAATAATATCAGCAGACTGGTGAGAGCCATCATCAAAAACAAGATCAAAAATAGCCGCTTGCCGAGTAATTTTCTCCAGCACATTTTGCTGACAACAATCACCAATAATGACCTGAATTCTGTCATCAGAATAGACGAGACTTTGACATTTTTGGTCAATATCAACACCCACAATACTCTGGGCATTTTTAAAATATTGGCTCCAAGCCTCTAATGACCCTCCATTTTGCACGCCTATTTCAAGGATATTAACGGAGCTATCTTGATATTCTGCAAGAACACGGTCGTATTCTTTTAAATACAGCTCCCATTTGAGCGATACTTTGCCAGACTTCTCTTGATAAAGTTCGGTAAGGGTTTTATTAATAGTCATTATGTATTATTAACTTGATGGATTTAAACTTGATACCGACCAATCCCTTTTTCTTTCAGGAGCCATTTGTCGGACAACTTGTCAGTGTATTTTACCTATTAAAGTGCCGGCTTATTCATTAATTACTGCCAGTTCCACTCGCTCAAATGGAATTCCAATGAGTCCGTAGCGAACTTTACTGGAAGATACCGTAATAATCAGCGCTTCGTGAATCCAATGATGCTGTATATGATCATGAATATCGCCATCCGCTACAGAGACCATAACTGCATACTGGCCATTGGGAAGCATGGGTAACTTAAATTCAAAGATGCCATCGAATAACCTACCCGCAGCAATCGGGGTAGACTTAAGATGAGTAAAAGCCAGCGTATTTTCGCCGAACAAATCCTGCCCAAGACGATCCCGAACCAAAAACCCCAGAATCGGGTTTTGCAAGGCTTTATGGGCTTTGGCACGCACCGTCATGCGGACGCGCTCTCCACCTTCAAATACAGCGACCTGCCCAGGCGACAGCTGCGTAAGCGAAGCAGAAACGATAACCGCCTGATCAGTTGTCCAGCCGCTCGAGGTATCAATATTGTCACGCACTGTGGCAATAGCACCATAGTCAATGAGCGGCGAAGTTTCCATATCGGAAACACTTCCATCATCGACTGCACAAGATTCTATAGCAGTCAGCGTTGACTCTTCACCGTAGATCTCTTGCAAGGTATACTGCAAATAGGCTTCCGAAATGCGCTTTGCCGTACCGATGCTTTCCATTTTACCCTTATTAAGCCAGATGCCGGACTCGCAGAGATTCTGTACCGAGGCGGTATCGTGGCTGACAAAAATCAGCGAACCATTTTCCTGAAAGCGGCGGATAAAACGCATACATTTTTGTATAAACACGGCATCCCCAACCGCCAGTGCTTCATCCACCACTAAAATATCGGCATCCACATGGGCAATAACAGCAAAAGCCAAGCGCACCATCATGCCACTAGAATAAGTCTTTACCGGTTGCTCGATAAAGTCACCAATATCAGCAAATTCGACAATTTCAGCAAAACGAGCATCGATTTCTTGATTACTTAAACCTAATACCGAGGCATTCATATAAACATTCTCACGCCCAGTAAATTCAGGATTAAATCCCGATCCGAGCTCCAACAGAGCTGCCACGCGCCCTTTGGTTTGCACGCTGCCACTCGTTGGATTAAGCGTGCCGCAGATCATTTGCAGTAGGGTTGACTTACCACTGCCATTACGGCCGATAATACCGATGGTTTCACCTTTTTTAACCTCAAAGGAAAGGTCTGTAAGCGCCCAAAATTCTCGATAATACTGTTTGGGCGTTTGTCCTACCAAGCGTTGCAAACGAGGAAAAACAAACTGTTTTAATCGGTCGTGCGGATGGTCATAAATTTGGTAACACTTGCTTAGATTTTGTACACTGATGGCAATCTCGTTAGAGGACATCAGCAAAGCCTTTTCTAGTTTTTTGGAATAAGGCATAACCTGCCCAAGCTATTACAAGGGCTACGAGAGTATAAATGCCCAATCCGGCCCAGTTTGGTAAATGTCCCCAAATAAGCACTTCTCGCGTTTGTTCAATCATAAAGGTCAGTGGGTTAGCCATCATCATGGCACGAAATCTTTCTGGTACAGCGGTTACTGGATAAAATACAGGCGAAAGAAACATTAATATGGTGGTAATGAGACCAATAGTTTGGCCAACATCACGTAAATAAACACCGATGGCGGCCAGTATCCAAGCCAGTCCGGTAGTAAGGATGATTAAGGGCAAAAGTACCAAGGGTGTAAAAATTACTGTCCATTGTAAATAACTATTAAAGAGTGCAAAAGCGGCTAGCAGTACGCAAAGGCTGATTAGGCTATGAAATAATGCGGCTCCCATTGCAACAATGGGCAGTATTTCTAAAGGGAACACGACCTTTTTGACGTAATTAACGTTAGAAATAATAAGGGAGGGTGCACGATTGATAACCTCACTAAACAAATTTAATACGATCATGCCAACAAACAAAAGCACTGCAAATTGGGTTTTACTTTCGTCGCCGCCTACACCTCCCCAACGAGATTTAAAAATCTCCGAAAATACAAACGTGTAAACGATGAGCATCAATACCGGATTAAATAATGACCAAGCCAAGCCAATAGCAGAGCCTTTATAGCGCCCCATAACTTCGCGCTTGGTCATCTGTACAATAAGCTGGTGGTTGCGCCAAAGGCCTTTGCACAGTGCTAAAGGCGATATGGGATGTACGGCATTAGGATTGATGGCTACCAAGGTGATGGTCATATTATTTAAATCATTCGAATAATAACTGCAATAAATAAAGATAACGTACCTTGTCGACTTTGCCTAAAAATACCACTGATATTTAGCAACCTTATCCTATCTTTAAATAGTTTTGCCGTTCTAGCTTGTTTAAAATAGTCTAATGTTTCAATGGCTGAAGGACTCATCAAATGGCGAATTTGATCTAAGGCGGCAACATTAATATCATTCCAATGCTTAAATCTACCTTTTGTAACCATACTTAGCCTATTAATTCTTGAAACCATTGAAGTATTAGTACCCACAACCGCCTGAGGGTGCTGCCTATAAATCAAAGTCGGTTCTTGATCATAATAGAAATAACCATCAATTGCTGTAATCAATTGGTACATCCACCAATCGTGAGAAACCACTTTTACTGGACTAATTTGTTCGATAATATCTTTAAGCGCCTGATTAAATGCCATAGAGTTGCCCCCTGCAACACATTGAACAATTGCATTTCTAAAATTCTTGGGAAAAAGGTAAATATGAGACTTATCGTAAATTATGCCATGCTCATTGGCAAGCAAGGTGCTACTGCCGTAAAGCGCCGACTGGTTGGCATCGATTGCTTTAAGACAGTTAACAGCCCGCTCTAATTTATCGGGTAACCAAATATCGTCTTGATCGGAGAAAAAATAATAATCCGCTTTTATGTCAGAATCCCTTGCCAAACCCATAAAATTATCAGCAAAACCAGTTGATGGGCCATGCTTTAACATACAACGGTCAGAGCCTATTCTTTGCTGATAAGCTCTAATAATATCTAAAGTATTATCAGTAGAGCCATCATCGCTGATGATGATTTTCCAATTTGTAAAAGTTTGTTTACAAATAGAATCAAGCTGTTCAGCTATATAGCTGCCGCCATTGTATGTCCCCATGAGAATTGCAATACTCGGTGAATATTGCGCCTCAAATTGTATCTTTTCATTCACCATATAATAATTGTATTCAACTAACGCGAATTCAACACATAAATGCAACACCGAGTGAATCATCAATATTAAGTGAAGCCATCTCACAAAATACTTCCCATGGTGTTTTGTAATTTAATTTTTTTCTAGGCCTAGGGTTAATCCCAGCTAATGCTTTATTAGCATCATCTTGGTTGATGTTATTCAAAGGCTGATTCTTGGGAAAATATTGCCTCAACAAGCCATTATGATTTTCATTTAAGCCTCGCTCCCAAGAATGATAAGGCTTGGCAAAATAAGTGTCA
>CAMDNJ010000130.1 GCA_945902915.1 Crenothrix polyspora
TTTCTTAATTTAAAAATGGAACGGGTCTGGCGACAAGACTATGCTAATCATGAAGAAGCGATGCGTAATATCAACGACTATATAATTAATTTCTATAATAGTCAGCGATTACATTCTACATTGGGATATGTTTCGCCCAATAACTATGAAGCCAATATGGCTATGAAACAACCTATCTCTGTGTCTTAAAAAACTTGACCACTACAATACGCCCCTACAAATCAAGCGCCCCTTAGGGAACGCCCTACATCGCAAGATTATATAGGATGTGCTGAGGAACGAAGCGTATCATAGTGGTGCTTGATTGATGCGCCTCTTTCGTCGGCACATCCTATAACACGAGAAAACAATAAGGCGCTGAACAGGTGCTGCCACGATAAAAAGCATTACCCTATAACACTTTGAGTCGACCGTAGGCACAGGTCTCGACCTGTCTCTGCTGAGTTTTTAGGTTAGTCTACTTTTATCCAATCTTCCAATGCGGCAATGATGCTTTTAGCTTGATCAGCACTAGAAATATTAAATTTTGATTTTTGCTGATATTCGCCATTACGTTTTTGGTAACGACGAATGGTATATTTGTCTGGGCCGTATTCTTCTTTAGCGCGATTCCAGTCCTGATAGCGATACATGATCGTAGCCCAAGCACCTTTGGTGAGTACTTTTTTGTCTAGTTCCTTAACGGTTTCTATGCCGCCATCTTCATAGGTTACTGTTAGTTCATCTACCGTTTCAGCCATGTTAATCTCAAGTTAAGTGGTGTGTTTGTGGGGCAGTTTAGCAATATTCGTTAAATACGCAAATCATATCAGTTGAGCGCTGCTATTTGTGACGATAAGATCAGGTCGTTATTTGCCAAAAAATTGCCCAAAACCACGGCTGCCTTTACCTGTTTTTAAGGTATTAATAATCTTTAGGGTTTTAGCGTCAATAATCGACACGGTATTATCAAACCAATTGGCGACATAAACATGTCGGTCATCGGGATGAGTAGAAATACCCTCTGGTTTGTTACCGACCTCAAGCACGGTGATTTCTTTTAAGCTTTCGGTATCTATAACAGAAACTGAGCCATCATCTTGATTAGTCACCAATAAACGACTGTCATTCATGGCTAATGCCGTTGCATAGGGCAGGGCATGGACTTTGATGGTCGCCACGTTCAGCAAGCGCCTAGATTCTACTACCGTAACATCATCACTTTGCACATTGGCGATATAAAGTCGCTCACCTCGGCTATCAATAGTTAGGCCAAACGGATGTTTACCTACTGACACAGTGTTAGTGACGCTTAAGGTAGTCAGGTTTATTTTAGAGACTGAATTACTCAAACGATTAGCGACATACAGCCAATGGTTATCAGGACTCACCACTAAACCCGAGGGTGATTCCCCTACAGCAATGGTTTTGATAATCTTAAGGCTAGCTGCATCAACGACATCGACCTTATTGTTATACCAATCAGCGACAAAAATGCGCTGCCCATCAGGGCTAATGGCAATGCCTAAAGCACCTTCACTAACCAGCACTTGAGCAATAACGGCGCGTTTTTTAACATCTAAAATTGCGAAACCTTTGGCCTCTGGCGTGCTAACGTAGACTTTGTCGCCCGCAGGCGCAACGGCAATACCCGCTGGTTTGCCGGGTACACTAACCGTCGCCACCACTTTGCCGAGCTCGCTATCAATAATAGACACACTATCGTCTAGTTGATTGCTGATATAAGCAAAGGGAGAAGCCGCTAAAGGTGCAGTAAAGACGGTGGTAGCGACAAACAGCGCTACCACCGGGTATTTTATAAAAAACACCAGCCTAAACCTTACTTTTCAGCTAAAACTTTAAGATGAGCTAAGCCGGCTTTTAAAATGCCAGTGACAGCGGCATTGGCTGTTTCTTCGTTCATTTCTACTGGAGGATTGTTGTTGGTGTAAGCGCGGTAATAACCAGCAGTCCAAGAGACTACAGTCTTATCGCCTTGGGCTTCAACATCAATAGACGCAGAATAGTTGTCTACGGGTAAAGCAGGTACTTTTTCTTCAACGCCCGCGTGAGTGATGGTTTTTGCAGTACTCATGTCGGTAATTTTGTAACCATAAGACATTTTGGCTTCATCATACTTTTTTAATTCTTCAGTAATGGTGCCGCCATCTTTTAAGGTCAGTACGCGTACTGCACCTTTAACATTACCGCCATCTCCGCTAGTGCTGCTAATGCCTGGTAACCAAGACATATCATGATAATTTTTAATAATAGCCCAGACTTTATCAGCAGAGGCATTAACGGTGATTTGTTCTTCAGCTTTTTGACGAACAGGGCCATGGGCTTGTACAGTCGCAGCGAATAAAAATAATAACGTCGATAATAACAGCATAAATTTCTTCATAGTATCTCCTAGGGTTAAACATAAAAACTCAAGCGTTGCATTATATGACAACTACAAACAGCAAGCACTGCTTGACCACAAAAAAACACAAATGAAAATAAAGGTCACGCCAAGTTATTGCTAATAATATAGCTCAGATTTACGCGATTAAATGGATGTCCTTGGTATGTTAGGTTTTGTAATCATTAATCGCCTCAGTAACCGCCTGTATACGTAAGCGACGAATGGCTGCGCCAATTTCTGAACCTTTCAAAGAGCCGTCTAGTGCGCTTGAGCAATCCAAGGTTGCCGCTGCATTGGCGGCATGGGTGATTAACTGAGCTTGAGGATAGGCTCTTTGTTCAAAGCCAGTGCGACCTCTAGCATCCGCTTCGCAGGCTAATAGAAACCAAGATAAGTTAAGGTTGTCTTTAAAGGCGCCTAAGGTGCTTAAAAGATCAGTTAAAGTGTCAGAGCGTAATTCAAACGCTTTATGGCTATGGGTATGGTATTCCATGACCTGCATAGCCAAGGCTTTAAAGTTATTCGGTACTCGTAAACGCTTACAGAGTTGTCTTAATAATGTTAGGCCTTTTTGTTCATGGCCGTAGTGATGCGGCCAGTGTTCTTTAGGGGTAATGCCTTTGCCTAAATCATGTACCAAGGCGGCAAAGCGTACTTCTGGGCTAGGCGATAACAATGCCGCTTGTTCCAAACACATGAGGCTATGGATGCCAGTATCAATTTCAGGATGATGTTGTGCGGGTTGTGGAACGCCAAATAAATTATCTAGTTCGGGGAATATCTTTTTTAAAGCATTGCAGTCTTTTAAGATGTAAAAAAAGGCCGAGGGTGTTTTCTCGTTGAGGGCTTTAAATAACTCTGCCCAGACACGCTCAGGAACTAAGTGATCGACTTCGCCATCGCTAACCATAGCTTGCATTAAGGCGAGAGTTTCTGCTGCGAGAGTAAAGCCTAGATGTTGATAGCGTGCAGCAAAACGTGCGACGCGTAAGATACGCACTGGATCTTCTGCAAAGGCCGGTGAAATATGCCGAAACACTCGGTTTTCCAAGTCTTGTTGGCCGCCATAAGGGTCGATGAGCTGTCCATCTGGACTCATGGCCATGGCATTGATGGTTAAATCACGGCGGATTAAATCTTGCTCTAAGCTTATATCGGGCGAGGCATGAACGACAAAGCCTTTATAGCCGGGTGCGCTTTTGCGCTCTGTTCTGGCGAGCGCATATTCATCTTTTGTTTTGGGATGTAAAAATACCGGAAAGTCTTTGCCTACTAAGCGAAAGCCTTTTTTTAACATGGCTTCAGGAGTTTGGCCGACCACGACCCAATCTTTTTCTAGCACGGGATAATTGAGTAAGATATCCCGTACGGCACCGCCCACTAGGTATATTTGCATAGTTTGAAAAGGTTGCTTTAAGGTTGTCTTTAGCATAGCACAGGCTACACTTAAATACTGTTTGTCGATGGCTGACCTCGAGTTGATGGCGTACAATGCACTCTTTGACTAGGAGCTAAGCTTATGACTACGCAAGCACAGAACAATGATGAGTTGTGGGCTGAAAAATTAACGCCGGAACAATTTAATATTTGCCGCTTAAAAGGCACCGAGCCGCCTTTTACTGGGAAATATGCCGATTGTAAGAAAGCCGGTATTTATCATTGTATTTGCTGTGATAGCCCATTATTTGACTCACAAACTAAATATGATTCAGGTTCAGGCTGGCCGAGTTTTTGGGCAGAACTGCCGGAAGGTAACATCGCAGAACAGGTTGATAATAGCCATGGCCAGCGTCGAGTTGAAGTTACCTGTAAAGTCTGTGACGCGCATTTAGGTCATGTCTTTGAAGATGGCCCTCAGCCTACAGGCTTACGCTATTGTATTAACTCTGCGTCTCTGGATTTAAAAGAAGCATGAACACTGCCCAGCAACACGTACAAAACTTGCTGGATTTTATTGATGCCAGTCCTAGTCCGTACCATGCGGTCGCTAATATCGAAAGCCAATTACTGGTCTTTCAATTTATAAAGCTAGAAGAAAGCGCAGCCTGGCAGTTGCAAGCTCAGGGTCGTTATTATGTGATTCGTGATGATTCTTCTATCATCATGTTTGTCATGGGTCTAAAGCCTTTGTTAGAAACGGGCTTTAAAATTATCGGCGCACATACCGATTCCCCAGCTTTAAGAATAAAGCCTAATGCCGCTAATGCGACGGATGGTTTATTACGTTTAGGCGTTGAAATCTATGGCGGTCCAATATTGGCGACCTTTACCGATAGAGATTTAGGTCTTGCCGGACGAGTCAGTTATAAAAATGATCAGGCTAATATTGTCAGTCAATTAGTAAACTTTGACAGGCCATTATTACGCTTGCCCAACTTAGCCATACATATGAATCGCACGGTTAATGAAGACGGCTTAAAGCTGCATAAGCAAAATGAATTGCCGCTTATTTTATCGACCTGGGCTGAGGAATCCTTACCGCAAGCTTATTTCTCCGAATTATTACAGCAGCAGTCCGCTTGCCCAGCAGAGCGTATCTTGTCATGGGATTTGGTCGTATCTGATACACAGAAAGGTGCGTTCTGGGGTGTTAATAATGAATTTTATGCCGATAGCCAGCTAGATAATTTGGCCTCTTGTCATGCTGCCTTACAAGCCTTATTGACTGAATCAGTATTGAATGGCGATAACTCGGCGGTATGTGCTTTTTTCGATCATGAAGAAATAGGCAGTGCTAGTTGTAAAGGCGCTGATGGTAGCTTTCTTGAAGAAGTCTTGCAACGGATTAGTTTAACGGTAGAAGAGTCGCGCGAGGGCTATGCTAGAGTTTTAGCTCAAAGCTTTCTAATTAGCGCCGATATGGCGCATGCTTATCAACCTAATTTTCCTTGGGCGTATGAGCCTGATCATAAAGTGATGGTTAATAAAGGCCCTGTTATTAAGGTCAATGTTAATCAACGTTATAGTACCGAAAGTGTTACACAGGCACAATTTATGGATTGGTGTGAGCAAGCGGAAGTGCCTTATCAAACCTATGCCCATCGCAGTGATTTGGCTTGCGGTAGCACTATTGGTCCTATCACTTCGGCACGTTTAGGTATACGTTCGCTGGATGTGGGCAGTCCACTTTGGGCTATGCATAGCATTAGAGAAAGTGCGGGTGTTTTGGATCATGGTTATATGATTCGGGTTATGCAGCAGTTTTTGGCTTAAGATTTAAGTGTGGTCTATTTGCTGATGTTACCTAGCCATTCAGCGGATTAAAAAAGTGAATAATGTGGTCGCTATCGCGACGATAGATTTAATCGGGCATCCATGCCGCGCCCCTTCGGGCTGCTCCCAACAAAACCTGCGGTGCTCGGCGCGGCAAAAGAGAGTAAAACAACGCTACTGTGTAAAGTCAGCTATTTATAAAGCTGACTGCTCCCATCTAGATCACCCGTGCGGTTATAGAGCAAGGCTTGTCCTTTATTAAGTTTCGCCGCAGCCACTACATTGCAGATCGCGATAATATGATCCCCAGCTTCCGTGTAATGACTCACTTTGCAATCAAAATAAGCCAAGCTTTCCGACAAAATAGGTGCACCGGTTTGAGCTGATTGCCATTGATACCCCGCCATTTTGTCGATGGCAGATTGACCAAAATGTTCGGCCAGCTGGGCTTGGTGCTGGCTTAAAATATTAACACTGCAAATGCCGCCTGCTTTTAAGATTTCATAAGAATAGCTTTGAGGATTAATACTTATTGCTAGTAAGGGTGGCTTAAAAGAAACTTGCATGACCCACGCTGCCGTAAAGGCATTCTGACGCGATCCATCACTGACGCCAATCACATAAACACCCTGGCTGATTTGTTTGAATAACTGTTCTGGATTGTTAATCATCGACGACACCCGCTTATTAAGGAACTGCTTTAGCTGTTTTACAGCTAATAGCTGAAGCTATTAGAGTCTAGTTTTTAAGTCATACCCTGTTGAACTAACCAAGGCTTGACAAGCATCAGTAGTAATCCGGTCAAACCGCTAGCTATGATAACCGGAATAATCCCAACTTTATATCGGATCAATGCTAGAAAGGCGGTTATGCCTATTAAGGCGGCGGTCAAATCGAAATGCCCTTCTAAGCCTTGTGGCCAGAATACATGCCATGCAAAAAACACCGCAAGGTTAACAATAACGCCAACCACCGCAGCAGTAATTGCTGTTAATGGTGCTGTAAATTTTAGATTGTTTCTGGTGGACTCTACCAGAGGACCGCCTGCTAAAATAAGCAGAAAGCTAGGTAGAAAAGTGAAATAAGTGACTACCAGCGCCCCTGCTATACCCGATATGAGTGCCGTTCCTGAACTAATGGGTAATTGACTATAACCCGCTAAAAAGCCCACGAAAGTGACGATCATAATCAACGGGCCCGGTGTGGTTTCGCCTAAAGCTAGGCCATCGATCATCTGGGTAGCGCTTAGCCAATGATAATGTTCTACCGCGCCTTGATAGACATAAGG
>CAMDNJ010000131.1 GCA_945902915.1 Crenothrix polyspora
ATGAAACAACCTATCTCTGTGTCTTAAAAAACTTGACCACTACATGGAGTAGAGTCGATAAGCGTTAGAGACTGTGAAAGTATTCATTTTATTTCCCCTCTTTAGCAAAGAGGGGTTAGGGGAGATTTGGTCTATTAAAACTAATCATAAAATATCAGTAACTTAAGATTTAAAAAAATCCCCCTCAGTCCCCCTTTTACAAAGGGGGAAGCTAAAATCATAATACTTTCACAGTCTCGACAGCAATCCGCCACACATTCGCAAGCTTGAAAACAATAGAACAAAAAAATCTCACGAGTAAGCATGCAAGTGAAAGTCAGTTTATCGCTCCCTTTGTGGTGGATTGCTCGCGCGAATCCCCCTACGATTTACGGACTTAATAAAGAGAGGTTTCTCGTCAATAAGCTATCGTTAAGCCTTTATTTTTTACCATATGCAAAAGCTTAAGGGCAGTACCTGTAGGTTTTTTGTCGCTTGATTCCCATTTTTGAACAGTATAAACACTGATATTTAGAATAGTAGAAAATACGGCTTGGCTAACCTTTGCAGATTCTCGTACTTGTTTTATTTCATCAGGTTGGAGTTTAGTTATAGGCGGAAGGCAAAGGCCATCAAACTCTCGCATAGTGGTTTTATCCATAACGCCGGCCTCATGTAAATCTTTTGCTGTTTCGTGTACCGCATCAAGAATTGCAGATTTAGTTTTTCTCATTACAAATAACCTCAGTTAATTCTTTTGCCGTAACCCGTAACTCGGATTCGCGCAAGCAATCCGCCATAATCGAAGCTTTGAAGCCGATGCTCGCTGGTATATTTCCTAGCAGGGCTATAAAATGTGCTGAACAAAGTGAAGCGCATCGCTCATGAATGATGCGCTTCCTAACGTCGTCACATCCTATGCACTTTGCTAGCGTAAGCGAGTTGAGCGTTTTCTGCATACACATCACTAGCATTTCCGGAAACGCCACCATGCGCTACGCTAGTGTGGTGTTATTACGCCTTATCTAATTAAAATCTTATGGCAATTTACTAATTATACTTTTAAGTTTAGCAAATGAAAATTTAGCAGAGCTGTTTGGCTCTGGTTCAATTTCCACTGGTGCAGAGGGTGTTTTTGCAACGTCGGGTTTAGTTTCTGTGCTTTGTTTTGGTTCACCGAAATAGTATTTCATTTTCTTAAGCGGACTTTTCGTTGGCTTAATAGTAGCAGGTTCTATTTCTATGGGTGGTTGTTCAATAAGTACATCAGTCTGTTGATCTGTAATAATTTCAGGTGTGGTACTTGTTGAGTTGTTGGATTTTTTTCCAAAAAAGCCCTTGAGTTTGCCTAGTTGATCATTGGACGATTTAATAGCTGGGAGTTCTGTGCTTTCAGGGCTCACTGTTGATTCAGTAGCAATTGTTATTATAGGTGTAGATAAGGTTTCGCTAAGGGTGGTAACGGGAGTTGCATCAGTTTGTTGATCTTGAGTGATTTCAGGTGTTGTTTTTTTCACGCTTTTCCCAAAAAGGTTCTTGATTTTGCCTAGTGGGTCATTGGAAGACTTAATAGGGGGTAATTCGGTGATTTCATCACTCACTGTTGATTCAGTAGTCGCTGTTTTTATGGGTGTAGCTATGGGTTCGATGATGGACTCAACCGGAGCAATGCTTTCTACTGGAGTAGGCAGAATCTCATTAACAGGCGGTTGGCTATTAATTACATCGATACTTGATTGTGTTTGTGTATTGTTAAGAACGGCTTCTGCTTGTTTATTGATCAAGTTTTGATTTAAAACAAGTTGTTCATGATATTGTTGCTGCTGTTGTAAGGTGTTTTTTTGTTCTTCTAATAGCTGAAGTTCTAAATTAGATACTTTAATCGTTTGGGCGGCTATGCCTGCTTGTAATGTCAATATGACGGCTTCATTTTCAGTGCTTTTAAGTGTTTCTGTTTGAAGAGCTGTTTGTAATTCTGCTTTGGCTTGTTGTTCGTTGCGTAACCGAGTGATGAATAAATGGATAGTTCTATCAAATTGTTGCCATAAGCTTTCTGCTTTTGCATCTTCGGTTACCGGTACTGGGCGCTCACCAAGATCAAAGCTAGTTGAAAAAGATTGAATAATAGCGGCTATTTGTTTATTACGTTCCTTTAGCTGATCTTCAAGTTTTGACGCACGTTGGCTTTCATTTATAGCCAATTCTTGGCTTATTTTTAGTTGTTCAGTATTCTCTGCGAGTTGTTGCTGCAGTTCTTGTGCTTGTAATTGTGCTGCGCTCAGTTGCTTGATGGCATCAATTCGAGCATTTTCTCTGGCAGTAGATTGTTTATTTAAAAAGGCAATCCTAATGCTATAAAGACCTGCAGTAAGAAGCCAAGTGACGAATGCCAGTGCACCAGCGTATAAGGGTTGGTTAGTTGTCAATTGCACCCAATCGGCAAATATAGTTTTGAAAAGAGGTAAATAAGTTTCCATTGAGGTGTCTCGAGTAAGGGTTTTGGTTAGGGTGCTTGGCAGGGATAGTTATTTTTATGGTTTTCCAAACACGCGCAGGTAATGGTATCCCTAAGTCTTCGATCAGCAAACCAAATTATGCAATATTGAGCCATTTTTTTTAGTGTGCTAAATAATATTGCTACCAATTTAAGACGGGACAATTTAGCTTAATCATTCACTTTTAGACAGGGTTCTCATAAGCGCAGACAAAGGACGAAAGGCGAAGGGTTAAGCCTAGTACCTGTCACGCCTTAAGTTGCTAGCCTCCTAGGCTTAATCTTTCGCCTGCGCTGAAACTGTCCCACTTTAAGTTGGTAGTCAATAATATCCAGTAAAACAAGATGGGGGACTCAAAAAACTTTATTTCATCAGCATTCGTGCTAAAGGACTGTCACTCCTTACAGATAGGTTTTGGTCGGAGGCGTTAGAATTGCAATGCTTAATAAGCACAGAAATTTCATCTAGTTGAGCTTTATGTTGTTCGAGGATAGTTGAAATACGTAAAGTAACCTCGCTGTCTATTATGTTAAAGGCATTTTGTAAGCCTTTATGAAGACCTTTTAGTGCGCTTGATTTAAGAGAAGGTTGTGCTTTCTTGAGAATAAAAAACGGTATGAGCCAGGTTAATGAGATCAATAAGCCGCTATGTATTGCGAAATCAAGGCCTAGATAGTGATTGTCTAATAAATTGCTAGTGTAGTAGCTCGCAAATACTTTGTAACCAACCCAAGCCATAGCAATGAGTGGCAGTATGAGTTCACATAAGCGCATACCTTTTAGAAAGGTGCGATGCACTACATTACCTGGATTTGCTAATGCATATCGAGTCGCTAATTCGGTTTGCGTTTGTATGATGGTAGGCGCGACTTCTCGTATTGATTGAAGCTGTCGTTTAAAGGGGCTAACAGGAATATCTAGTTGATCGATGCTAATAATAAATTCATTAAGGGCATCGTCAAAACGACTTTGAGCCCAATTATCCCAAAGACAAGCATGAGCATTCGTCTGTGGTAAAAGTATATCGGTGGCGTGTTCAGCAGCATAAGTTGCAAGGTTTTGCATGGGCCAAGCAAGTCCCTCCTTGAGTACTTTAGTAGTAAGTTGCCATTGGCTATGCCAAAGAGCAAGTGTTTTTTGTACCGTCTGACTAGACGCAAATGTACACTTAACAGCGAGTAGTTTTTGTTCTAAATCAAATTTACGGACTTGTGTGCCATGATGTTCCAGTTGCTTAACTATATGCGTAGATGATAGATCGGTTATGTTCGCTTCTAGCGCTGAAAATTCATCGGGTAGTGGTTCATGGGTACAGGCTGTTTTGAAAGTGATGGGGTTTACAAAGCCGGCTTTATGAAGTTGTTGAGTAAAATCTATATATTGTTCCTGCTGAGCTTTGTCCCATTGATTGAAAACAAACAGCCAAGCATGCTGAGCGCCTTCTGAAAGCAATAATTGCCAGGCTTTTTGATCTTTATAGCGTTCTGGACTGACTACATAAATAAGCACATCGATATGAGGTAGCCACTGTAGCACCAATTTTTTATTGCTAGACTCGGTGCTATCAAAATCGGGCATGTCTATCCAGACAATATTCTTTTTTAAATCATCATTATGTTGGCAAATGTTAGTTGCCTCGAGCGGTAGCGAATTCGGTAGCTGTTGTATAGTAATGTCATTATGATGAAATAAAGTAACTTCTCGTGATGTGGGGCGGACTACTCCCGCTTTAGCGATGGCTTTACCCGCTAGACGATTAAGTAAAGAGCTTTTACCTACGCCCGTACCACCCATAAACGCGACAATAAGGGGTCTTGATCCAGCTAGGTCGATTGTTGAAAATAATGTGTTTGATGCGCTAGTGGCATGCTGATGTATTTGTTCAGCAAGGTCATCGTTAATCCAGCCTGTTATTTGAGCTTGATCAGCCCAGTGCTGAGTTTGCTTAACTAAATTAAAGTAATCGTAGTCCATGTCGTTTTTCGCTAAGTGTATTTGCTGCAGCTTGTAATTGAGCAGAAGAAATATTGAAATGATTGGTTGTAGATAATAGCTCAGGTAGAGCTAAGAGTTTTAAACTAATGCAGTTGATAAAGAGATCCTGTTTTACCGTATTGTATTGATGGCTTTTTAAGCTATGTTCACTTTTTTGCAAATAACTGCCTAAGGCACTTTCTGCTAAGAGAGTATTGATAGCAAGTATTGCGGGAGCAATAATAAAATCATGTAGGCCTATACCACCCATTTGTAAAGTCAGGGCAATGGCTGCTGCATCTGCTGTAACACGAGTTGCGCGTAAACTATTTAACAAAAAAGGCTGCTCTTGCAGTTTATGATACAAGTGCTGCGCGGTATCTTCGACATCCTGCTGGAATGTATCATGGTAAGCAGTTGCAGCATAAGTAAAGTCAGTTAGAATATTTTGCCTTTGACTACGTAACAATCGACTAAATTCTTTCCACCACTGTTTCTGATAAGGTTGTTCTGCATGATCAAGTAACTTATCTGCGAGTTGAATTAAAATGTGTTCGGCAAGCTGATTTAATAAAGTTAATTCTTGGCTATTGTTGGCGACTAGTGGTTTCTTGCGTCCTAATTTCATTATTTGCCGGGCTGGCCAAGTAATTGTTTTACGTGCGCCAGTTAGTATTTTGGAAAAGCCGGGTATTTCCAACAAATTAAGCAGTTCTGCTAAGGCTTTTTGAAAAGTATCATAATGATGAGGGTGGTTTAAATAATCACGTTGATAATTTTCTATGGCATCACAAATGCACGCGTCGACTAGTTCTGTCCAGTTACTTAAAGCTTTGTGTTCTGCATTAATCGGCTCTATCCACTCTTGCCAATATTTTTTAATAAGCGCTTGTTCAGATTGAGCGTGCGACTTGTAATTGGTTTTTTTGGCTAATTTTTTAAGTAAAGCTTGTTGTGCTTTAGGCCAAATAGGTAATCCAGTTTGTTTTTGATAAAACAAAGGCACGACGTCAGGAAAAGCATCTGATCGGGCAATAAGCCATTTTTCTCTTAATGAATTAATTAATAGCTCTTCGGTGTCTTCACTTAACTTATTTAAACAAATAATGGTGGGTTGATGTAAAGGTTCAAGCATAGCTACCATGTCCCAAACGGATTGGTCTGCGTATTTTTCCTTACTTACAACAATAATAACGATATCTGCCAAAGCTGCAGCTCTAAAAACACCTTCTAGATAAGTTGCGGAATCAATAGAATCAAAGTCAGGTGTATCCCATAATACGCAGTTGGGTAATAGCGTCGTATTTGAAGTAACCTCACTCAGTGAGTAACAGTCATATCGATCTCTTGAAATATCTGATGGTTGTAATTGTTGAAAACGACCAAAATATTGCTGCAAGCCAGTGCATTCATCAAGAGTTAAGCCATAACAAAAACCGTGGGGTTGGACGGTATAACTGGCTAATGGGCTTACCACAGCAGAACTAGTATTTAAAAGTACATTAGCAATAGTGCTTTTGCCTGCTTGTGTGGGGCCTAATAGAGTAATATTCAGTAATTGCTTGGATGATGCGTCAATGAGCCGGCCTTTTCGTAAAAAGGAATCGGCTAAATGTAACTGCTCAATTCGCTGCTGAAACTTGACTTTATAGATATCATTGTTAGATTGATTTAGTGTTGTTTGGTAGCGCTGATTTAATAATTGAATAAATTCCAGCATATAAACATAGCTCAAGGTTATAATATCCGATCATTTTACTTTGTTTAATGATCTAAGGTTATAAATACCATAACATGAATCTACATACGGCTTCGAGGTTATCTTTATGAAAAAACTACCAGCGTTATTACTTATTTTAAGCTGCGCTTCTTTAATTGCATGCGGCAAGGGAGAGGAAATTAATGGACACAATACAAAAACAGCCTATCGGTCAGTAAAGGCACTAAAAAATCGCTTGTCTACAGATGCACGTATTGAGTTTGAGGTCTCTTTTTGGACAATAAGGGATGCAAAAAAAGATGACAAAGAATTTCTTTCTATAGTTGATGGTAAAAAGCCCAATGAAATTATTGCATTAGGGAAAGAGATCTATCAGCAGCGAAAACAAGAAGGCTATAAAGGCTATGAGGGTTATTCGAGCTGGGAAGAAATGATTAATAAATTTGGCAAAGAGCGAATGGATCAAGATAATCGCAAGGGTAAGTCGAAAGAAGATAAGGAAAATGATGTTTTATATAAGCTATAGGTGTCACATTTGTCGTGATAGCTAATTAAATGCTGATATTTACAGAAGCTGTAGAAGAGCTTTTGAAATATCAGCTTGACGGATAAGTGAGGCTCTGTATAATACGCAGTTCTTTCGGAGGCAGCATTATTCGAAAGCACAGGAAGTGGGCATT
>CAMDNJ010000132.1 GCA_945902915.1 Crenothrix polyspora
TGACGCCTTGTTCTTTAATAAGTTTAACGACTTCTAATTTAAACGTGGTATCAAATACTCGACGTTCTTTATTCATGATGATTTCCCCATTTTGATTGATTAAGTATATCAACCTATCTGGGTGTCTGTTTTTATTAGACCACTACACAGGTCGATATAGAGTAATTAGGTGGGCTAAGCGCTCTTTGCTTAAAGACTATTAGAAAAATCATCACCATTTTTAAACTGGACAACGTGTATTTTTAAGGTAAGTTCTAAGCTGGCTTAGTATTTATTAATCAATCCCTTAATTTTAGAGGAGTGCAAATGGGACCTTATTCTCAACATACCACCCAAGGCATAGGAAGCGCTTTTGATTTACTTTATGAGCATCCAATTTTAATGGTGATCTTTGTAGTGAGCATTATCGCTGCGGGTATTTATTTTTGGCGAAAAAACAAAAGCCAATGACAGTCGTAGGATGGGTAGAACAAAGTGAAACCCATACTACGCAAATCTTTCAGCCGTTTAAAGCATCCTTAAACCTAGCCTTAGTGCAGTGGCTTTCAACAGCATGATCAACGATGGGGGCAGGATAAGACCCAGGTTGATGTTGCTTATGCCATTGATGAAGGATTTTCGGTGTATAGGCTTTAAGTTCAGGTATCCAGCGGTAAATATACTGGCAATCCGCATCAAATTTCTGTTGCTGTAGCCAAGGATTAAATATTCGAAAATAAGGCTGTGCATCGCAACCTGTTGATGCCGCCCACTGCCAATTACCATTATTAACACAAGGATCATAATCGACTAGGTGCTGAGCAAAGTAACGCTCACCCCAGCGCCAACTCACATGCAAGTCTTTCACTAAAAAAGAAGCGACGATCATGCGCACTCGGTTATGCATAAAACCCGTAGCATTGAGCTCACGCATACCGGCATCGACGATAGGAAAACCGGTTCTCCCCTCTGCCCAAGCCTGAAAATATTCCAGATTATTATCCCAGTGCAGATTAGCAAACTTTTCTAGGAAAGCTTTACCAAATACCCTAGGGTAGTGATAAGCAATATGGGTAAAAAAATCACGCCAATAAAGCTGTCTTAATAACGGATGCTCACTACCCAAAGCTTCGCTTAGCGCATAATAAACTTCTCGCACTGAACAGGTACCAAACTTTAAATGCGCAGATAATTTGCTCGTGCTATCCAAAGCTGGAAAATCTCGGGTATTGAGATAATCGACCTGCTCAGCAAGTTGCTCAAGAATAGTTAGCGCTTGCAATCGCCCGCCGCTGATGATTTCTAGGCTAGCTTTGGTGGACGACAAAGCCACTTGTTCAATACTTACTTCAGAGGCCACGGACAAAAAATGCTTCGAAATTAAGGCTTGCGGCAAAGTAACAGGAAAGCGTCTGGCATTATTATAAAAAGCCGTAAAGACTTTATAAGGCGTTTGATCGCTTTTTAGCGCCTGTTCAGGCTCAGTAAGCAAGGCATCGGCTAAGATATATAGCGACAAGCCTAGTTTTTGACAAATCTCTGCAAGCTCCGCATCACGCCGCAGACTAAAAGGCGTGTAATCTCGATTAATAAATACGGCTTCAATGGCTTGCTGCTTTAAAACACGGGCTATTACCTGTTCAGGTAAACCCTTATAAAGCGTTAGCTTGCCACCGACATCTTGCAATTGCTGGTCAAGATCAGCAATAGACTGCAACATAAAATGCAATGCGGGTTGGCTTTGATAAGGATGCGATTCTATTTGTCTAGGATCAAAAATGAAACAGGGCAAGACTTGCTTAGAAAGGCGCAAAGCTTCATTCAGCGCAGTATTGTCTTGCAGACGCAAATCACGCCGAAAAATAAATAGGGACTTGTTGTAGAGTGGCATTAACAGAGTCTGGTCGATACTGGTTTACGGTTCATTTCAAGCATTGAAATACGGACAGAAAACCTGCTTGGGAACGATGTGTAAGAGCTTGCTGTAAGTTGGACTAACGGCTTTATCGTTAACCCAACTGATATTGGATTGCGAAACCACGCAGCCCAAGCTACTAAAAAAATTTATTGAAAAAGCTCTTTTCTTCTTTAGGCTTAGGCGCATTAAAGATAGTAAAGCCTTTATTGGCTACTGGCGCTTGTGTGCAATGGTAAGCGGCGGCATCGAATTTGATTTGTAAAGACCTAGGATTTTCGTGCTCAGTCAGGTATTTTTCTACCTCTTCATCCGTTAAATCTTTGACCATATGATGAGCAATACAACTACAAGGCTTGGCAGCGCTTTCAGCGTCACTATCTTTATTAACAGAGTTTTTAATTTCTCTGGCCACACATTGAGCTGCGAAAGCATCTTCAAACTTATGCTTTTCAACCGCCGTTACCGTGCCATCATGACTATGATCAAAAGGATTAAATACTGTTTTAACGGGTGCTGTTTTAGCTATTTTTTCTTTATCGTCTGAACAAGATACGACTAATAACGCCATAAGAGTGACTGCCAACACAGCAAAACAAGATTTTTTTATAAACACAGGTGCTTTCATAACGTTACATCGCAAAGGTTAAAAGTCTCAAGGTTACGCTTTACCCTTGAGCGGGTCATTCAAAAGAGGCAGAACTTTACCATTTTATTAAAACCCATTCTAGTTTTGTTGTTGCTGTTGTTATTAAATAACTGACATTATGCATCGTTCCCACGCTCTGCGCTCATCGTTATACACATCTCATAGTCGCGTAAGATGGAAAGTTATGTAGGGTGGATAAGCTGCGCGCATCCACCGTTTATATCGGCAAAGGATGGGCATTTTAAAACAACTGAAGCTGTTTTACTCCAAGCACACAGAATACTTGTTTATAACGATGAGCGCTCTGCATGGGAACGATACTTTTATGTGCTGAACGATAGTTAAGCGCATCACCGCAATAGAACGATGCGCTTCACTATCGTTCAGCACATCCTATAGCTCTTTTAAACAGAGTTCACCAAAGTGCAGACAAAAGGCAAAAGGCAAAGGGTTAAGTCTGGTATCTGTCACGCCCTAAGTTGCTAGCCTCCTAGGCTTAATCTTTCGCCTTGAGCCTTTCGTCTGCGCTGAAGCTGTCCCGCTTTAAGTTGGTAGCCAGCCAAACTAATTGTCGTTATTAAATTAACAAACTCTCCCACATCGCATCGACTTTACTAATCACCTCAGGTGACATCACCATAGGCCGCCCCCATTCCCTGTTGGTTTCTCCTGGCCATTTATTAGTGGCATCAAAACCTACTTTAGAACCTAAGCCCGACACGGGTGAGGCAAAATCAAGATAATCAATCGGCGTATTTTCTAAGATAGTTAAATCTCTGGCGGGATCCATACGGGTAGTAATCGCCCAAATCACATCCTGCCAATTACGGACATCAATATCTTCGTCAACCACAATTACAAATTTGGTGTACATAAACTGGCGTAAATAAGACCAGGTACCCAGCATCACTCGTTTGGCATGACCGGCATATTGCTTTTTCATGCTGATCACGGCCATACGATAAGAACAGCCTTCAGGTGGTAGATAGAAGTCGACGATCTCGGGAAATTGTTTTTGTAAAATCGGTACGAACACCTCATTTAAAGCCACACCCAAAACAGCAGGCTCATCCGGTGGTCTGCCAGTAAAAGTGCTGTGATAAATAGGGGCTACTCGTTGGGTGATTCTTTCTATGGTAAAGACCGGAAATTCGTCCACTTCATTGTAATAGCCGGTGTGATCGCCAAATGGGCCTTCTGGGGCTGTTTCACCCGGATAAATAAAACCTTCAAAGACGATTTCAGCACTGGCAGGCACTTGTAAATCATTGATCAAACAATTAGCCACTTCGGTTTTACTGCCACGTAATAAGCCAGCAAAGGCATATTCTGATAAGGTATCAGGCACTGGGGTTACGGCCGCTAATATCGTAGCCGGATCTGCACCCAAAGCCACAGAAACCGGAAACGGTTTACCCGGATATGCCTTTTGCCATTCTCTAAAATCTAAAGCTCCGCCGCGATGGGCTAACCAACGCATAATGACTTTATTTTTACCGATCACTTGTTGGCGATAAATACCCAGATTTTGTCGGTCTTTATTCGGCCCTTTAGTAATCACTAAGGGCCAAGTAATCAAAGGCGCGGCATCATCTGGCCAACAGGTTTGAATCGGATAATCGTTTAAATCGATTTCATCGCCTACTCTAACCAATTCTTGGCAAGGCGGTGAACTCACCAATTTAGGTGCCATGTTCAACACTTGCTTGAATACCGGAAACTTTTCCCACGCGTCTTTCATGCCTTTGGGCGGCTCTGGCTCTTTTAACATAGCCAAAAGCTCACCGATACCGCGCAACTCGGTAACAGATTCTGCACCCATACCCATAGCCACGCGCTTAGGCGTGCCAAACAAGTTGGCCAGCACAGGAATGTTATAGCCGATAGGGTTTTCAAACAATAAAGCAGGACCGCCTTGTTTTAAGGTACGATCACAAATTTCGGTCATTTCCAGATAAGGATCAACCGGAACGGTAATACGCTTTAACTCACCTTGTTTTTCTAGCTGTTTAATGAAGTCGCGTAAATCATGGTATTTCATGCCGCAATTCCGCTATGTCTTAACAACGCATCTATATTAGGTTCACGACCACGGAAATTGATAAACAAATCCATGGCATCTTGGCTGCCGCCTTGTTCCAATATCTGTGTCAAAAAGGCCTGTCCAGTTACTCTGTCAAATATGCCGTTTTCTTCGAACAAAGAAAAGGCATCGCTAGATAATACTTCTGCCCATTTATAGCTGTAATAACCTGCAGCATAGCCGCCTGCAAAAATATGCGAAAAGCTATGGGCAAAGCGGTTGAATTCGGGCGGTAACATCACAGCCACTTGCGCTCTTATTTGCGCTAGGGTTTCATAAATACGCCCACCTAGTTCAGGTTTGTAGTCTTTGTGAATTCTAAAATCGAACAGACTAAATTCTATTTGCCTGACCATAATCATGCCGGCCTGAAAGTTTTTCGCTGCCAACATTTTCTTAAACAGACTATCAGGTAGAACCTCACCCGTTTGATAATGTCCTGAAATCAAAGCCAGCGCTTCTTGCTCCCAACACCAGTTTTCCATGAATTGACTGGGCAGCTCTACCGCATCCCACTCCACGCCATTAATGCCAGAAACGCCTAAATGGTCCACTAGAGTGAGCATGTGTTGTAGACCATGACCAAATTCATGAAATAAAGTAATCACGTCATCATGCGTGAGTAACGCAGGTATATCGGCGGTAGGCGGCGCAAAATTACAGGTTAAATAAGCAACAGGGATTTGAATATCACCGCCTTTATTTTTACGGCCTACGCAATCATCCATCCAAGCACCGCCACGCTTTTTAGCACGAGCATAAAGATCAATATAAAACTGTCCACGTAGCAAGCCGTTTTCGTCATGAATCTGAAAGAAACGTACATCAGTATGCCAGGTATCGAAATCGCTAATCTCAGTAATATTTAAGCCATAGAGTTTTTCTACTACCGCAAACAAACCCGGTAAAACTCGGCTAATCGGGAAGTAAGACTTCACCTCTTCTTGGGAGAGCTGATAATAATGCTGACGCATTTTTTCTGAAACGTAAGCCACATCCCATGATTGTAGATCATCAATGCCACAATGCTGCTGGGCAAAGTCACGTAACTCGGCAAGATCTTTGTGTGCCTGTGCTCCTGACTTTACCGCCAAATCTTCCAGAAAATGTATGACATCATCGGGCTTATTAGCCATTTTGGTCGCCAAGGATAACTCGGCATAATTGTTAAAGCCTAACAATTGAGCTTTTTCATGACGCAACGCTAATATTTGCTCCATGAGTACACTGTTATCCCATTGTCCTGCCTGTGGGCCACGATCTGAAGCACGAGTCGCGTAAGCTTCATAATGTTCGCTACGCAAGGCTCGATCATCGGCGTAAGTCATTACCGCTTGATAAGAAGGGCTATGTAAAGTGATCATCCAGCCTTGTTGATCTTGGCTTTCAGCCGCCTGTTTAGCACTGGCTTTAGCCGACTCAGGTAATCCTGTTAAAGCTTGTTCATCGGTAATGAGCTTAGTCCAAGCATTCGTGGCATCAAGAAGATTTTCTTCATAGAGACTGGCAAGCTTGGATAATTCCTGACTAATGTCTTTGTAGCGCAATTTTTTGTCAGATTCCAAATCAACACCTGACAATTTAAAGTCTCTTAAGGCATTGTTTAGCACTTTTTGTTGAGCCGGTTCTAGCGTGTTGAATTCATCACTATTGACCAACATTTGATAGGCATTACACAACTGTGCGTTTTGACCCATTTCTGTAGAATAAGCACTGAGTTTAGGTAAACAGGCGTTATAGGCTGCACGTAATTCATCACTATTGAGCACTGAATTTAAATGACTGACTGGAGACCAGACTTTATTAAGCTTATCTTCTGCCTCTTCTATGGGTTCAACCAGATTATTCCACGTATAGTGACTGGACGCTTGTAATTGCTGATCGACAACTGTAAGTGCCTCAGCCAATAATTGGCTAATAGCTGACTCTATGTGTTCAGGCTTAATCTGAGAAAATAAGGGTAAAACTGTAGGCGTTAATAAAGGATTCATAAGTAGGCGGATAATAGTTGACTGT
>CAMDNJ010000133.1 GCA_945902915.1 Crenothrix polyspora
TATTAAGTCAGGTCAGCCTTTCGACCCAAATTATGCTATTTAAATATTGCTTGCTTTTGGCGGGGCAAGACGGTATCTACAGGAATATTCCGTACAGATTAAGCCGCAGTAGGGCCGTATGAATAATCAGAATGTCGGGTTACGCTATCGCTAAACCTCTTAGTCTAGCTTCAAGTTTTTGTTTTAATTCTCTATAACTTTTAAAAAATATAACTGGATAGTCTTTTAAATCGAATTCTAAGACCGTGTCTGCTTTAGCTATGTAAACAGGGAGCTTCCCAATTCCTTGAGCATAGCCTGCCTCGTAAAATACATTTGGTCTTGAGTCTGTAAGGTCTACAATCACATATTCTGCTTTTTGAATGGATTCCAGAATTCTATCTGTAATCCTTTCGTTTGCTTGCGCCTCATCAACTCGTTCAGCGGTTAAACCACAGTTTTTACATGTTTCTTTTATTGCATCAAGGACATCATCAAATGGATTGGCTGGAGCTATTGGCATTGCTACGAAAACATAGCCTTTTTGTACTTGGTAGGCTATTTCTGGTTCATTGCGAATTTCTTCATTGTCCGGTAGATTTCTCCGTTCTTCTATAACTCCAATAGTTTGATTTATCATGTCTCTTACATGGGAGTTAAGACTGTGTAAATATACTTGATCAAAAATCATATCGAATGGATTTACATTTTGCATGATCATTCCACCGACTGCTGGCGGTGGCGATATGGTCATTGTGTATAGACAACCAGCCTCAATAACTTCACGTTGAACCGCATTTTTAGTTTTATTTATGCGCGTACGAACTTCATCAGAATGTTTTTTTTCCCATTCATCTAGTAACTGTAGAAAGTTATTTAATTTTTCAATTCTTTCGTCTGCGTCTGGTATCATTTTTTATTGCCTAACGTAGAAATCACCGGCGTTGCACGGCATTATCGGGCAGCGTCCGTGTGGACTGCCGGGTTAGCGGGAGTCATAAGAACGTGAAAGACCCCATAATTTTCATGAGGTATGGTTGCAACTCGTCGTAACGTTGACGGCCCTCCTGCGGCTTGTAAGTTGAGACTCCGCAGGTAATTGTCCACAACAACCCCGGCGTGAACGTCATAGCTACGACCTTCTTGCCGAAGTAACGGCCCTCAAGTGTTTCAATATTTGCTTCGAACGATCCGAAAATTGCGGGGATGTTTCCGATTTTCGCTCTACGACGCTCAGTCATTGCGAACTGCGACTGATGCATGCCTAAATACTCCGCCCAACTAGCATCATCAATCGCCATAGTTTCGAGTTCTTTGTTTAGTTGTTGCTGAGACATGGCTTTTAGATCGCCAACTTGTCGGGCAACGACATTACAGTTCCCTGGGCCGCTTGCAGGACTTACTGATATGCGAACGTTTGGGCCTTTCAGTGGAGTTACTTTCCAGTCGTTTGGGTAGCTGATCCGAAAACCAAAGTCTTTGTTTATGTTCGTTTGCCAAAGGTTGGGATTGATGTTTTGCGCAAAACCGCTCAATGGGTACGCAAGCACAATAACTGCAATGAATTTCCTAGCGGCGATTTTCATGCTTTGAACTTTTTCACAATGAATGCGATAAGAGACCAGATTCCCCACGCAATCAATCCACCCAGTAATCCAAAAAATCTTACAATTACGACAACAACAATTATTTGCATCCACAATTGCCACCCCAGCAATGATGAAGTGGTTTTCAACTTCGGTGATTCTTGGTCACTGCTCATAATTTCTTCCTCTAACTATAATTAGACATCCTAATAGACGTAAAACATTACGTCATTTGTTCGTCTTAATCAATATTGTGATCTAAAATTACTGAATTTTATTCAGCCAGGGTGGGCAACGTTTTTCTGCCCACCGTTTATATCGACTAAAGGTGCGCAAACGAAAAAACTGTTTGCACACCCTACGGTATGACAAAGCAAGTGTAATAAGGGACGAAGTGTAATAAGGGACGTACCACGATTAACCTTATAGGCCGAAATAAAACCTTTCCGAGCTTAAGCGAGAAAATGAAAATCTTGCTTAAATCAGTGCCTAACATTATGATTTTTACTTTTTCCTGATCGATAAATAAAGAGGCCATTATGACTGCGATAAAATTATCCAGTAAATTCTAATTGGCGATCCCTAAGGCTATTCGTGATGAACGGGATCTCAACGCTGGGAAACAGTTTACCCTTATCACCAAAGGTAATATGATTGAGTTCGTGCCGATTCGCTCATTAAAAGAGGCCAGAGGTAGTTTTAAAGATTGTGACCCCAATCATTATAGAGATCATCAGGATAGAATTTAATTGTGATTATCCTTCGCGGATGCCATTATTTATGTTTCGGCCAGGCAAAGTAATGTACCACTAATAACAGCCGATGATCATTTTCAAGGCTTACCAGAGGTCATTTATTTTCCCAAAAAATCGATCCTTTGCGATAGCAAGTAGCCTCGATCAAACGTAGTGTAATCAAGGAACTCGGCGCGTTGTAAATCCTCGATTCCGCTTTGCTTCATGCGGGACGGGGTTTGTAACTTCGTTCCTAACGTTTAACGTTTAGAAAATTATTGGGGGCATCCAAACGTTTCGGTCAGGGTTGCAAACCCAGACCGGCATCGTGGGCGTGGCTTTAGTCAAGCACTCGTGGCTAAAGCCACTCCCACTGTATATTAAATTCCCTTAACTTAATGACATTGGAGCAGGAGAGTTAAAATGACTCAAGTGTTTCAAGTACATTCCAAAGCAAACAGTCCTAAAAACTTTAGTATTATCAGGAGCCGCAATCATGAAAAATTTTATCAATAGCGTTGATAGTTTGCTAGATGAAACCTTGTTAGGCTTTTCTAAAGCTCATGCTGATATTATCAAGCTTAATACCTCACCGAATTTTGTGGCACGCAAGCTAGCTACTCGCCAGGGTAAGGTGGCGCTGATTTCGGGTGGCGGTTCAGGTCATGAGCCTTTACATATCGGTTTTGTGGGCGCAGGACTATTAGATGCGGCTTGCCCTGGACAAATATTTACCTCACCGACCCCTGATCAAATGTTGGCGGCAGCCTTGGCGGTTGAAAATGGTGGTGGCGTTTTGTTTATCGTAAAAAACTATGCCGGTGATGTCATGAATTTTGAAATGGCCGCCGAGATGCTAGAACTACCCAATGCCAGTATCTTAGTCAGTGATGATGTCGCCTTACCCAGAAACCATAGCACAGGGCGACGTGGCGTAGCGGGTACGTTAATCGTAGAGAAAATAGTCGGAGCGGCTGCTGAGCAAGGCGCTGATTTGGCTTACTGCAAAGCCTTAGGCGATAGCGTCAACAACGCCACCGCCTCGATGGGCGTGGCCTTAAGCAGTTGCACCGTGCCAGCCTTAGGACATCCGACCTTTGCACTTAGCGATATCGAGATGGAAATGGGCGTAGGCATACACGGTGAGCGAGGTCGTGAAACCTTAGCCCTAACGTCTGCCACCGAGATCGTAGAGCATATTGCAGCGTTGATTGATGAAGACTTAAAACCGCAAAAAGGCCAGTCGGTATTGCTACATGTGAATGGTTTTGGTGCCACGCCATTAATGGAACTGTATTTGATTTACGATTTAGCCGCTCAATACTGGGAAAAACGTGGCATCAATATTGTCCGTTCCTTAGTAGGCAATTACACCACCTCCATTGATATGGCGGGTTGTTCTATTACCTTAACGTTATTAGATGAGCAATGGTTAGCGTTATGGGATGCGCCTGTACATACGCCAGGATTACGTTGGGGTTGTTGAATGATGTAGTGTTATGAGTAGCTTTCAGTGTTGGATGCTATGTGCTTGCATTAACGGTTCTGGCATGAATGCTAAATGCACAATAAATTAGAAAACGGCTGGGTGTTTTTCCAGCGATAGGTATGAAAGTCGCGTTTATCTGTGCTTAAAATTCTACCATGCCCTAATTGCTCTGCTAATAAAACCAAAGTCGCATCGGCAAAATCCATAGGTAAATCGGCATACTGCTGCATTAAGGCAAAAATCCTTTGTTTGTGGAGTAATATGTCTATTTGAAAAACGCTAAAAGCATCTTGTTGAAAACTTTCTATAAAAGCTAGCATCGACTTTTGTCCTCGGCGTTTTAATAGTAAATGGCAAACTTCGGTAATAACAGGATAAGTCGTTATCAATGGCTCGTTGATTTTTGCTAAGGCACCGACAGCAACTTGATGGTGATTGTCATCAGGATTAACCAACGCTACCCAAAAACCGCTATCAGTAATAATCATGCTTTATCGCCCCAGTCTAAATAGTCTTTGTAGTTTTCTGACAAATCGGTAGCGTCTGGCATACTGCCTAAATAGCCAGTTTTCTTTAAAATAGCTAAAATCTTTTCGCCTTCGGTAGGTGTGCTTTTAGAGTTGTACATTTCATCAAGGGCAGAGTCTCTGTCATCAAGGACAAATTCCACTTTACCTTTTAACAATCCTAATGGCCTTTTTTTAACGGGATTTTTTTTAAAGACAATACAAAACTTAAGGTGGCTTCGATTTTATCTAAAGGCAAGGAGTGTATTTCTGTTAATACGGCTTGCTCTATTTCGGCTCTGTTCATGATGTTGTCCTTTAAATTCAATCTATGGATGCAATATTATGTAGTAAAAGTTATTTCTTATCATGAGCACAATTATATTTTGCTTGCTTCGATGGCATCATAGCGCGTACGTGTATCAATAAAGAACATAAACTAAGCTGAAGCTGTTAATTCTGCAAACAATACCGCCACAATCGCAGAAATCATTAACTGCGCGGTTTTAGCACCGGCATCAATATGGCCTATTGAACGTTGTTCCAGAAAAGACGCGCGGCCTTTGGTGGCGAGCATATCCCGGGTTGCTTCCATGCCGGTTATGGCAATCGCTACGACGGTATTTAAAATGTCCGGCAAAGTGGAATCAGTTGCTGCGGCTGTGTTTAAGTATAGAGCAACGGGTATATAAACATCTAACAGCGTTTTTTCACCGGCTTCTGCTTTACCTCGGTGTTTAACGGCCTCTACGGCGAGATTAAAACTATCAGCAAAGCTTTGTACGTTTAAGGCTTGATCTTTCGCTGCCTTGCTTAAAGCCATGAATAAAGTCGCATACAAGGAGCCAGAGGCGCCGCCTATGGCTGACATTAAAATCATGCCTATTTTTTGCCAAGCATTAGGCCAATCTAATGCTATTAATTCATCCTGTTTTTCGGTTAAGGCTTTAATGCCGCGTTGTAAATTAATCAGATGATCACCATCACCGATGGCTTGATCTAGTTCGGTCACTTCATCGGCATGATTAGCTAATGTCTCAGAGATGGCGGCGATTAACTTAGGTAATAAGGCGGGAGTTAAGGTCATGGCTAGACTCGGGTAAGGGTTATCGTTTGGGCTAGCAACTTAAGCCAGCGCAGATACTAGGCTTAACTCTTTGCCCTTAACCTTTCGCCTTTTGTCTGCGCTTAGGAGTGCATTGTCTAAAAGTGAACGGTTAAGCTAAACTGGCCCGTCTTAAGTGGGTAGCTATAGTTTGAGAGCATAACGTGCTGTTTGCACGATTGTCCATAGCTATTTTTCGGCTAGAACTACTTCCATAAAGGAGTAAATTTCTACGGCTTAATTTTAAACGATGGCGTTTTACAGGGACTTGGTTAGAATATCGACTATCCCAGCTTAAGGTCACTACTCATAGTTAAGCGAAAACAGTTTGTGTGGAGTGCTGAGCTTCAGTTCAGCGTTTTAAAACAGCTGAAGCTGTTTTACTTCAAGCACACAGCTTACTTAACTGTGGGTAGTGAGTTTAAGGTCGGGCAAAAAGGGATAAAATTCACCGCATTGATGTAATAAATTCGCCGGACTCTATCGGTCACAGGAGCAATTAATGAATATTCATGAGTATCAGGCTAAACAGTTGTTTCAACAGTATGGAATTTCCGTACCCGAGGGTAAATACGCTGCTACGCCAGAGACTGCGCTACAAGTTGCCCAAGATTTGGGCGGTGAAGGTTGGGTGGTTAAAGCTCAAGTTCATGCGGGGGGTAGAGGTAAAGTCGGCGGCGTAAAGCAGGCAAAATCTCTGGCTGAAGTCACTGAATTTAGTCAGGCTTTATTAGGTCAGCGTTTGGTTACGATACAAACCGATAGCTTAGGCTTGCCGATTAATGCCTTATTGATAGAAAAAATCTATCCGATTAAGCGCGAGTTATATTTAAGCTTAGTGGTCGATAGAGGCAGTGAACGTATTATATTTATCGCTTCAGCAGCAGGTGGCATGGATATAGAAACCGTCGCCCATGACACGCCTGAACAAATTATCTCCGTCGCTGTACATCCTGCGGCGGGATTGCAAGGCTATCAATGTCGAAAAGTCGCCTATGCCTTAGGTTTAAAAGGTGCACAAATTAAAGCACTCACTAAGATTATGCAGGGGCTATATGATTTGTTTTTAGCTAAAGATGCCAGTCAAATTGAAATTAACCCGTTAATAGAAACGCACAACGGCGAGTTAATGGCCTTAGATGCTAAGATTAATTTTGATGATAATGCTGTGGCCTTACATGCGGAT
>CAMDNJ010000134.1 GCA_945902915.1 Crenothrix polyspora
GCCACATAAAAAAATAGTTTTAGTTGCTTCGGCAATAAATTTTACAGATTTCTTATCTGAAAACTCACGATGAGCATTATCACACAAGGGCATATTTTTACTAAAGCCACAACTACACCAAGAATACTTAATTCCGGCTTCAACGAAAATTTCTAAAGGTGAGTTAGTTTTAGTTAACATTGTTTTAATGGATTATAGATTTAAATATAAAAATTAAGCATTTACTTAGTAATAAAGCTATTAATAAAACTAAAGCTTCATGGGCATAACGATAAATTTATAAGTGCATTCATCTGGTTCATCAATAAAACAACTACTGCCATTAGTCGCAATAGTTAAAACTGCAAATTCTGAATCTAGATTTGAAACAGCATCAAGCAAATATTGAGAATTAAAAGCAATGGATAAATCAGGCCCCATGTACTCTATAAAAATTTCTTCTTCAGCTTCATCATGTTCGGGATTATGAGTACTAATTCTTAAGCTATTATTCGTAATGTCTAAAGTAACACCTTTAAATTTTTCATTAGATAAAATAGCGACACGCGTTAAAGCATCTTTTAAAGCGGTTTTTTGTATATGAATCGGACTTATAAATTCCTGCTTAAAAACCTTACTAAAATCTGGGTACTTAGAGTCAACTAATTTAGCTGAAAAAATTATATTGTTAATAATAATGCGTATATTGTTTGTAGAAAAAAAGACCTGTAATTGCAGATCAGGATCATCTAATAAACGACTAAGCTCAATCGCTCCTTTTCTAGGAAAAATTATTCGAGCTTCATAGTCAGTATCCTGATCTAAATGATCTTCATAAATTGATAAACGATGTCCATCAGAAGCTACTAATTTAATTTTGTTATTAGTAATATTAAGCAATAATCCATTTAAATAATAACGAACATCCTGATTTGCCATACAAAACAGAGTCTTATCTAGAGATTTTTTTAATTTACGAGCACTAATAAAAAAAGAATTACTTAATTCAGACTCTGAAAATTCTGGGTAATTATCTGCTGATAAACAATTTAATGAGAAACGACTCCGATTAGATAAAATTTTAACTTTATCATTTTGTAACTCAAATTTAATTTCTGCCCCATTAGGCAATAATCTACAAATATCTAAAAATTTTCTTGCAGGTACTGTAATTCTTCCCGGTACTGCTGAATGAGTCGTTATTTTAGCAATAATTTGGATTTCAAGGTCAGTGCCCGTTAAACAAATTAAATCTTCTTCTACAATCAATAAGACATTAGAAAGAATAGCCATAGTTTGCCTTTTTTCAATAACGCTCACTATTTGTTGCAATGGTGTTAACAGGTCTTCTCTATTAATAATAAATTTCATTTATTTTATATTGGGTCAATAAGCTAAATAAAAGCAAAGAAAATTTTAAAAACAACATTAATGAATAAATATCGTTATTTATTCCAACAAGAATGATCTATGACCAATAGGTCATTATAGAAGTACTATTTCTCAATTGTAGCCAGAATTATTTAATTGTGGCTACAAGTTAAACATTTAACAACTTCAAGTAAATTTTATGTGTGAAACATCATAAATATATTCATGATTATATAGTCGTAGAAGCGCATACGCTAGTATTTTGTCTAGTAAAACAAATTGTTAAATAAATAGCCTAGTTAAATAATACGGTTTTAAAAAAGCTTTATATAGATAATTAATTGAATTCATCGCTTTATAATTATATGAAATATTCTTTTTAAAGATTATTACTATTAACAAGTCAATTATCTGTGGATAACTAGGCTTAGCCTTTTATAAATAAGGCTTACAGACAATTTATATGTTGTGTTTTTATATCTATGTAAACTGTGGATAAAAATTTTCAAAAATTTTATCTCCAAGTTCATAGTAAGTTAATCACAGATTTAGTAACAGGCAATCCAGTTCGAAATCAAACATTATCAACAATGTTTTCAATACTATGTTTTGGAAATTATTAAGATAAAACTTGTTTTTGTCATGGTTTGAATGGATAAACAAGGCATTATGATGGATAATGCGCGCTATATTTATCCGATAACTAAGCAGTGAATTAATGAAACAAAAAATAGAGGCTTTAATCATCCAAGCTGTTGAAGCACTTATGGCGGATGGTGTATTAAATTTAGATACTACACCAGAGATTATGATTGAACGTACCCGTGATGCTCAGCATGGTGATTTCGCCTCAAATTTAGCTTTAGTATTAGCAAAACCAGCTAAGTTAAATCCTCGTCAATTGGCTGAAAAAATTATCGCAGCATTACCTGCTAATGACTCTATTACTAAAATCGAATTAGCAGGACCTGGATTTATTAATTTTTTTGTTAATCCCAATACTCAATATGATGTTGTTAAAAAAATCCATGAACTAGAGCATGCCTTTGGCTTAAGCACTATAGGTACAGGTAAAAAGGTTCAAGTTGAATTTGTATCTGCTAACCCTACAGGACCTCTTCATGTCGGACATGGGCGAGGAGCCGCTTATGGTTCTGCAGTGGCTGACCTTTTAGTTGCTGTTGGCTTTGAAGTACATCGTGAATATTATGTTAATGATGCTGGTAGGCAAATGGATATATTAGCTACTAGTATTTGGCTAAGGTATTTAGAAGTTTGTGGGGAACACGTTACTTTTCCTAGTAATGCCTATCGTGGTGATTATGCACGCACTATAGCTTCAGATATTTATAACAACGATAAAGATAATTATCGCAGACCAATAGAGTTAGTATTAGAACACATTCCAGCAGATGAGCCTCAAGGTGGCGATAAAGATGAACACATCGATGCCTTGATTGTTCGAATGAAAACCTTATTAGGCCCCTTATTATACCGAGAGTTTTTTCAGATTGGTTTGGATACTATTTTAGAAGATATCAAGCTTGATTTGATTGACTTTGGTGTCGATTATCAACAATGGTTTTCAGAACGTCAGCTTATGGATGATAGTTCGGTAGAAAATGCTTTAGAACGTTTACGTGTGGGCGGATATCTTTATAAGCAAGAGGGCGCCACTTGGTTTGCTTCAAGTCAGTTAGGTGATGAAAAAGATCGTGTTGTTACTAGAGAGAATGGGCAGTATACCTATTTTGCCTCAGATATCGCTTACCATATGAACAAATTAGATAGAGGTTTTGACCAAATTATAGATATTTGGGGTGCTGATCATCATGGTTATGTGCCTAGAGTCAAAGCCGCTATTAAAGCACTGGGTGAAGATGACTCAAAATTAACTGTTTTATTGGTACAGTTTGCCGTGCTTTATCGTGGTGAAGAACGTGTGCCAATGTCCACCCGTTCGGGTGAGTTTGTTACCTTAAGACAACTACGTAGTGAAGTCGGTAAAGATGCCGCTCGATTCTTTTATTTAATGCGTCGTTCAGAGCAACACATGGATTTTGATTTAAAATTAGCAACATCAAAATCTAATGAAAACCCCGTCTTTTATGTTCAGTATGCACATGCCCGAGTATGCAGTGTTTTACGTCAATTAGATGAAAAGGGCTGGGAAAGAAATCTTTCGTTAGGCTTAGAGAATTTAGAAAAATTAACTGAAGAACATGAAAGCTCATTATTAGCGACCTTAGTGCGCTATCCTGAGGTGTTAGAACGATCAGCATTACAATATGAACCGCATCAATTAGTGATTTACCTGCGCGATTTAGCGCATGATTTTCATACCTATTACAATGCCCATCAGTTTCTTGTTGATGATGCAGTGCTCCGTAACACCCGCATAAGCTTAATTTGTGCAGTAAAGCAGGTGTTGGCTAACGGATTAGGTTTATTAAGTATTAACGCACCCGAATCCATGTGATGACTAGAGATTATAAACCAAGGCCTAATAAAGGAAAATTTGCAGGGCAGCAAAGACATCATCATGCTGAACGTGCCAAAGTGGGTCTATGGCGATGGATGTTAATTACCACGCTCATTATTTCATTTGTAGTATTTTTGGTTTATTTAGGCACTAACCATAAAGAAGCAATTCCAACGGCTTTAGAAGTCACAGCCAATAAAACACTTACAGAAAATTCAGTAGCTATAAAAGAAGAAAAAAAACCTGAAGTAAAACAAGGCCCACAACCACCTCAGTTTGATTTTTATACCATATTGCCTGAAAAAGAAATTGAAGTACCGGAATATGAAATTAAAACTCGAACCCGTGAAGAACATGTAGGTAAAGCTAAAGAGGCGCATTATATTTTACAAGTCGGTTCTTTTAAAACCATTACAGAAGCTGAAACCTTAAAAACTAAATTAGCTGGTATGGGCATGGAATCAACCATACAAAAACAAAAAATAGGCATCATAAGTTGGTATCGAGTAAAAATGGGGCCTTATACACAAATGCCCAGCATTAATACCATCAGAGGACGATTAAGGCAGAATGGCATTGATGTCATTATTACCGAAACTGGGGAGTAGGCGTTCACGTTAAATCATCGTTTTAACAGCGTCAGATGACCTAAAGAAAAACATCATAGGGACCATGAGTTAACGTTTTTATCGTTAACGCTACCTTTTTAAGTAAATATATAAGCAAAAGCAATGACTTTTTCCTGCTCTTGCTCAGGCAAGGTTAAAATTTCTGCTTCAATTTTATGAACTGATAAGCAAGCACACTAGCCTCGATGTAACGTAGTGGAATCGAGAAAATCAGCACCTAAAAACTTCGATTCCGTGTCACTCCATTGAGACTCCTTGATGCTTAAGATGGAATCAAGCCGCATAAGTTAGGTTGCATCTTTCGCAACTCAACTTATTCTCGACATTAATGCTGGGTAACGATAAAGCCCTTAACCCAGTCTACGCGACTAATAAGCATAAGTTATTGAGCCGAGTATTACATAGCCCATCTAGCTCAAACCGATTAGTTTTGGTATTTTGCCAAATGCTTTTAATATTTTTGCTTGTTTTATTCCACTAGGCATTTTTTCTTAACTAAAAAATGTTTTTTTAATCACCACCTTCCTTTTTAGTTGAGAAAATCCGGCTGTTAATTAAGAGGTACGACCCTTTTCCGTTGTCAATCGTAGCCTATTTTTATTTGAATAGTTTAATTTCAACTTAAATAAACGCTTTTTAGTTTAGAAAATTGTTGGTTTGCTTAAGCATCTGTGCATTTTGTTATTGAATACTGGCCTTTACTTAAGAAATTTTGATGTTTTCAACTGAAAAAAGCTCCCAGACTATTGTCGATTTTCGCCGATTCAGAATTTATTTTTGTAAATTCGATAGTAAAGTTTAGTTTTATCAAAAGCATCTGATAATTTTTTAGAAATAAATAGCATAGTACTTTAACGAAAAAACTATGTTTTAAAAGAAAAAGTAACTTTTCCTTAAAGAGAAAAAAAATTATTAAAATAACGCCAGAAGTAACTCTTAATAAAAGTCATAGTTTTAAAATTATTTGACGCTTTAAGAGTTTTGTTTTTACTTGTCTGGCGAGTATTTTACTAAATATCATCAATAACCGCCTTAATTCGTTGATTAAATGACACTTTACTAGATTTCCTATCTAAAGTGCATAAGCAATACAAGCAGTTAGTATTTAAAGAGTCGCTTATAAGAAACTAATTTATTAAGTTAAAGTAATAAAGGTATTTTTTTGTTATTGTCTGCCTATAATGCGTACTTTAGACATTAAAATTTAAGAGGAAATACGATGAGATGATCAAAAGTTGTGCACGATTTCATGGCTTATCCTGTTGTTGAGAAATTACCCTTTTATAGAAATATATCCAAATAACTGGCTGATACCAGTCTTTTTTCCAATCTTCCAGTACCCCTAACGACCATAAAAGCTGTCATTGATGATTTTGAAAGCGCCCTATTAGCAGCAAAAGATGGCGCCCATAGTGCTATTGCGATTAGGAATGATAAAGAAATAGTAGCTGATGATCTTTTTAGAGAGTTAGCCGCGCACATTAATACATTAGCCAATGGTGATGAAACCATTATTATCCACAGTGGATTCCATGCCTCAAAACAACCGACTGCCCATCAAAAACCAGAAATAGCCGCTTATGATGGCGCACATAGTGGTAGCGTGCTTTTAAAAATTAAAGCTATTGAAGCCTATATTTGGCAATATGTTCAAGAAGCCTCGCCCAATTCGGCCACGGTATGGATTACTGTAAATACCAGTACCGTAGCGAACTATTCAAATAGATCATTTAATACCGGGACTTACTTATTCTTTTCGTTATGCCAGCAGTTCCTCTGATGGCACTTCGGACTTTTGTACGCCAGTCAGTAAAATCGTTATTTGATAGTTGAGGCCTTGTTACAGCCTTGGGTTAAATTAACCCAACCTTAGCTATAAAAATTTTCAATAGTCAACTTTGATTAACACCCAATAAACATAGATTAAATTTACGTTAGGCTATTCTGCCTAACAGCCTTTGGCTCAGTTTTAAACAAATTGAAAGCACTCTAACATTCGATGC
>CAMDNJ010000135.1 GCA_945902915.1 Crenothrix polyspora
GAGCAGATTCTAATAGAACGTATTGCTATTTCATTATGGCGTCAAATAAGGCTGATACGTGCGGAGACTGCCTATATCAAAATGGATTGTCGGCCACATAATATTATTGCTGTGGTCAATGAAGAACTAAATCTACATCACAGAGATAAGTTACTGAAGGAAGAAGATTTAATTGAGATCAATATTGAATATCTTGAGTGGTGTCAGACAGCATTAGAGGAATATAAAATAATCCACTCTTTTAATCCGTTTGATATAACCACACTTAAAGAACAAGCCCCTCTTATTTTCCAACGACTATTATCAGATTCAGGTAATGAAGAGGATATATCAGAATTTCTGGATGGCTATGATAGTTATTTTGCAGATATTGCTCATGAATGTAGAGTGCAAATAGAACAAGCCAAACAGAAGCCATTAATTCTTGAACTTGCAAAACTCATTAGAAATAAACAAGCTATCCTCAAGAATGACTTGCGTGAAACATTTTCCAAGTATCAAGTTATGCTAGACAATGAACTTTACAAAGCCATTAAAGCACTCAGAGAAGCTCAGGAATGGCGGTTTAAAACCTTAACGGTTATTTCTGATTAAATGGCTTTGTTTTGAAAAAACGCCACATAACCTGAAAAGCCTTAAATTTTCCTATCTTATCAAACGCTGGTAGTGACAAATAGTATTACCTGTTTTTAAGTCTAAATGGTTATCACCGACTGAACAAGGTAATAGCGCTTATCAATTAATCAAAAATAGGGGGTTACGGGGTTTAAAGGGTTTATTTGGCAAGGTAAAAAATATTTTATAAAAGCTTTAACCTATATTACAGTTACAAAATGGCTGTATAAAAACCCCTTAAACCCCTTATCCCCCGTTATAAGTTAGGACACAACAATTATCTTCCATCGTTTCGTATTATTTAATTTAGTCTCTGAGCGCAAACACAAACTATTTACAATTTTATCTTGACGAGCCGACAGTATCTTCCCAATTGATCTTGTACTAAATTGTGCTTTTCCATTACCAATATCAGCGAGAATTTCATTTAATGAATATTGAGAATAGTCATTAGCATTACAATTTTCCATCACATCTTTTGCTGTAAAAATAATTCCCTTAAATTTTTCATTTAAAGCAATTAATAAATCATTAAGAGTATCTTTTTCTGGATCATTAGCCTGTGCATTTATCACAGCCTCCATAGGGTCTGAATATCTACCAATAGCAACAGACTGATTGATCCATATAACAGGCTGACGAACAAATCTATCCCATAATTCAAAGCCCCCCATGCTTCCTGTCACTACTGAACCTTTGTGGTTATATTCTTTACTAGTTAACCAACCTCTGACAATAATTAATGCCGCTCTTGCCATCTTTTGACGATGTTCTTTAACATATTGCAGTGGATTTAAATCAAAACTACGATTAAAAGGGGTTTCTGTTTCTGCATTGATTCGGCAAATTAAAATTCGTCTAGGCATATCACCAGCAAGACAAAGATTATTACCAGTCATTATAAAAATCGCACGATTTGGTACTGTTAACGCTTCACTTTTGCCCAACACACGATCTGTAAAATTAGGCGAGGTTAAAGCAGATGCTAAACTTGCAGAATCAAATACGCCAGTAACATTATCCCAAATTAAACATCTTGTTCCTGAACGTAATGCTGTAAAAATACGCTTTCTTACTTCATCATCATCTCTGTTTGCTGTGTGAGGCCAAACGGTTGGTGCAAATCCTGTAGCTAGCACACCAACACAAGCTGCCAATAATGATTTCCCAGAACCTTGTACAGGGGCATCAAAGCCAAAACCTGGAGCAGTATCTAGTGTTGGGCGTAAACATGCCGTTAATAAAGCGCATAACATGATGCTACGATCTAATGGTGTACAAAATGCAAAGTCTTTAAATGGGTACATTAAAATATCTAAAGCTTCAGATACTTGCTCGAATAATGGCTTTTTAGGTATTGGCGCTGTTGGTTCAATTAAATCCACATAGATACAACTGATGGCATCATAACCCAGTGTGTCAATAACTGATCCATCCCTACGCAGGGTAGGTGCTGTTATTACTGCTTCTAATGGTTTTAGCCCTCGTTTACTATTCATTGATAATAATGCTTTTACAATCTTCGACTGAGGATCGTCTAACATCTCGAATAACTGTACTTGTGACGCTTTTGCCCAATGCCAATACTGAACCTGACCACCTAACCAATGTGTAAAATAAGCTTCATCAAAAGAGATTGCTTGGCCATCTGATATTAAAACTAATGCTTCACCAAAATCATATACATCGGGTAGTTGTTGCAACAAAGTCAGAGTTTCTAATACAGCATCATGAGTCCTCCCTTTAATGAGTTCTATTTTTCGAGGCTGCCTTATTAAATTATATTTTTTGCCACCATGAGCAAAGCTATAAAGATAAGGACGACTACCTATTAAATATAGCTTTCCCACAACCTTATTATTTGAATAATCAGGTTCTATTGGATCTCGTGTTACTTCACCGTGGAAGCGAGCAGTATTGTCCAATATTTCACCAACGGTAAAAGTCTCACCATTAGCTAATACTATGGGAAATTCTCCTGCTAAAACGGAACCATCCAAAGCTCGCTTAATAGTTGCTCTGGCTTGTTCTAATAGAGCCTTGTCGTCAGAACCTTTTGTCATTTCTATAGCTTTTTTTTCTATATATAAGCTCTTTATTGATTCTGATTCATTAACCTTATCAGCCTTTGCTGATACCCTATTGCTTGATGCTTGAGCTTTTTGTAAATCAGTTGGCTCTGGAATGACTTTCAATGACTCAATAGGAGAACCATCAACAACTATAGGTTGGCCTCGATCTTGTCTTAATGGAGAAATACAATATGCTCCACTAGCAAAATCCAATCTATTTGCTTGCCAGACAGAAGCATCAAATGGACATCGTTCTAAAAATTGTCCTGCTTTACCAATTTCATATTTACCAAAACCTGCTGACCATAATAACTCCACTAATGCCTTACCAGCACGAGGGATATCAGTTGCATCAATAACAGGTATATAAATACGCTGCCCTTTCAATCCTGTAAGATCATTATCTTGCTCATCAATAATATGACTGCTTGAGCTACACCACCAGACATAAGGCGCATCTATAAGCTCAGGAACTACCGTATGAAGGATTTCAAGTAGCTCCTCCATAGACTTAGGTTTGTCATCTTTTGCTGGATCGTAATCAAGCATTAAGATTCCACTGTTATGAGTTGGCCAGTCAAAATGATCTTTTGTCCGAGTCAAATATCCCTTAGGCTCAATTAAATCATGGAACTTTTGTTTTGTAATTAATTTAGTTGGTGAATCTAAAGGCAGACCATAAGTTAATGCTTGATTATGGTTTAGTGACTTTAGAAGCCCTGCAAACTCATGCAAGTTAGCCAATATTTTTGTCTCGGCATAACCTTCAGACATATCTGCAATAGTTGTTTTTTCCAGTACACCATCGATTATTTTGTATTGCTTCGATAATGTTGATGGTTTGATAGAGCTTATGACCGTGACAATTATTGAGTTATCCATGTTCCCCCCAATAATCTTAATAAATTTGCGAAGTTAATCAGGTTAGTTTTTAGGATGGGGGAAGCTCTAACCCATAATTTCTTTAACTTACTGGGTTTTTGTATAGACAAGTTGGTGCTTAATATCTCCATGATTTAAGCTCCTTTGTTTTGTGATTCAACCCAAGCAAAAAACTTGAACTCGTCAATTAAAACCTTGCGACCAATACGGACGATTGCACCAGATTTAGCTAGACCATTTTGATCTTCATTAAAAATTAAAGAGCGTAAACCGCCAGCATTAAAAGCTGTATGCTTGACTATGAATTGTCGGACTGTTAAATAAGCCCATGCTGTTTGTATTGTCATTTTTAATTACCTTTTCTGTTGTACTTTCACGTTTTGCGAAAGCGTAAGGCAATTTAAACTCATTGGATTTACCGCTAAAGTTACCCAGTAAATAATTCTCTTAGCGGTAAACTTACGGGTAAGTTTTTCTAAATAGGCGGTTTTTTCTTATGTTTGAAAGCGTCTTATTAAAAGTTGTTCTCTGTAGCTTTTGTTCATTGCCATAACCAGAACACCACGAAATCTGACGGCCATCTACCTCTTGAATAATATTATGAATATCATGTTCTTTATGTCGAAGATGAATTTCATTCCATACTTGCTGAGCTGTTGGCTTCTTAACTTTATTTAAAAACTCATGCACACGCCAAATCAATTCATATAACTGACTACTTCTTGTCTTAAGTCCATGATCACTAGGTTCATTATCCGGCATTACTTCTGAGCATTTAACTTGAGAAATTGAGGTAAGATGATTAGTCTTATACCCTTTACTCTGTGCCCACACCAACCATTTTGTAGGGGAGCTATACTCTTGTAAAATATCGGCATTAATGGCAGATTGAGCTAATTCATGAAATCTATTTAATATTTTTTTCATGACATCAGCTCTATCAGTGTCGCTACGGTTATTTTGATTACTGAGGTAATCTATATGCCCTTGAATATTCTCAGTGTAGCCAAGCACTATTACTGCGGTTGCAAAATCAATTTCCCATGAATCCATTTTCAACCAAGACGAATCATCTTCACCATGCTTCATAACCATCTGATGATTATCATCGTGGTGAATTCTTTGTTGCCCATCACTATCAATCCATTTTACTTCTGGCATTACATGCCCCCAAATATTTTAGCGTTCATACTGGCAACAACATTGCTTACGTGCCCCTCTGATAAATGCGCGTAACGCTTAACCATTGAAAGGGTTTTATGTCCTAGCACTTCAGCTATTTCAGCCAAACTAGCCCCGTTCATGGCTAAATATGACGCGGTGCAATGTCTTAGGTCGTGCCATTTGAAATCAGTTATTTGTGCAACTGCCATAGCATTGGCAAAGGCTTTGCGTAAATCAATAGGCTTTTGTGGGTTTCTTTCACTTGGAAATAACAGCTGAGTATCTAATCGCCTAATCTTAGAGTGCTCTTTTACTAGCTCAAGACTTAACCCTGTTAAGGTTACTCGCCTCCTTTCCCCGTTTTTAGTTTCATGTAATATTAAAAACCCATCCTTTAAATTTACATCCGACCATAAAAGCTCCATTTGTTCGGCTTGCCTCATACCTGTTGACAATGCCAAGACAACACAAGAATAGAGTAATTGATTTGGTGACTCTTTACAGGCTTTTAATAATCGAATTCTTTCCTCATCATCAAGGAATCTAATGCGTCCACGAAGTAACTTAGGACTTTTGACCTTCTTAACAGGATTATCGTCCAGCCATCCCCATTCATTTACGGCCACAGTAAAAGCATGAGATAAATTTTTAAGGTATTTATCGACAGTAGCAGGGCTTTGGGTCATTTTATTTTTATGCTCCGAAATTGCCACAGGTGTAATATCCGCCAATAAGTAATGACCTATATTTGTAGCCCACCATTCCAGTTTGCTTTTGCGTTCTTTTTGTTCTTTTTCATTATAGTTGGGTAATATTTCAGAATAATAGCGAGTAACTAAATCTTTAACAGTGTGTTTTTTAGCTTCCGCTGTTTTAAAGTGTCGGCCTTCTCTTATTGCGCTTTCTGTATCTTGTGTCCACTTCTTCGCATCGGTTAGCCGTTTAAAAGTTGCGCTTTGAATAGGGTAACCTTTCAGTCTAATTTTTACGCGGTAAGATGTTTCACCAGTATTACTAATACGTTTTTCTATATTTGCCATATAACTCTCTTAAAACACTAGTGACATAATTCTTATAACTTATTTTTTACTATGGTTATTAACTTGTGGTTAAGAATTATTAAATGTGGGTAAAAAATTTAGTCTTTTTTATTCAAGCCACATACTACAACAAAGCATAACAAATAACAATAACGCATATGTAATGCGTTACATTTATATATTAACGACTGTTAAATAAGGATATTTAATTTATTTAACGCCTAATAGGGCACTTAAGGGGCAATTTCAAAATTAAATAGCTTAAAAATAGGCATTCTTAACTAAGTATTAGTTGAGGTATTTTAATTTTCAGGGATTAACTAATGACAGGTACAGCGAGATTTTTATGCGCAAAACAGGGGTGTTTTGTTATGGATTCTTGTGGGTTTTTAATTTGAGTTGCCCCAACAATGCCCCATGAGAAATTTCAGACATAAAAAAAGCCCTTCGATAATTCGTAAGGACTTGATTTTGAAGCTATTTGATGGTGGGTCGTGCGCGATTCGAACGCGCGACCATCGCATTAAAAGTGCGGTGCTCTACCGGCTGAGCTAACGACCCTACAAAGAAGATTCATTATAATGAAAATATTAAATCTTGCAACACTTTTTACTGGGTCAC
>CAMDNJ010000136.1 GCA_945902915.1 Crenothrix polyspora
CATTGATCCGCAAGCCAGCTTAGAGCAACTGGCCGCACAGCAGATTATCGATCAAGGTTTTTGTCAGCAGACACAAGCGGCGTTGTTTAGGATACGGGTTCTAAATCAACGGGATTTTCAATAGCCCTATAGGATGTGCTGAGGAACGAAGCGCATCATTAGCGTCTGGGAGTATTTAGGTTAATTCTATCGTAATGCCGATTAGACTATCAATTGATGCGCCTCCTTGCGTCGGCACATCCTATATGTCATCTTATCGTGTTGGCGGTAAGATAGCTTTTTAATGAGTGAATATGCATGATTTAACTCCAAATACCAAACAGATCCTACCTATTTTGTACAGTTTTCGGCGTTGTCCTTATGCGATGAGAGCACGATTAGCTATTGCTTACGCTGGCGTAGCTGTGGAACTCAGAGAGGTAGAGTTGCGCAATAAACCGCAGGCTATGTTGTTGGTTTCGCCTAAGGCTACAGTGCCTGTTTTGCAACTTAAGAACGGCAGGGTGCTGGATGAAAGTTTGGATATTATGTTGTGGGCCTTACAACAAAATGATCCCGAGCATTGGCTTAAGGCTGCTGGTTTAGATCCTGCGAAAGCCTTAATTCGAGGTAATGATGAGCCGTTCAAATATTATCTGGATCGCTATAAATATGCTGATCGATATCCCGCCTATTCTGAGCTTTATTATCGGCAACAAGGTGAGTTGTTTTTGGCCGATCTTGAAAGCTTGTTAACTCAACGTACCTATTTGTCTGGCGATCAATTTTCTTTGGCTGATGCGGCTATTTTGCCGTTTATTCGTCAGTTTTGTGCGGTCGAACCGGCGTGGTTTAAGGATTCGCCTTATCCGGCCTTAAGGCAGTGGTTGAACGACTTTTTAGCCTCGTCGTTATTTGAGCAGGTGATGACAAAATATCCTTATTGGCAGGCTAGTTAGCGGTTGTTGCGTTTTATATTCATAGTCACTGCGTTTGATGCCTTAGCTAGGCGTTTTGAGCTGTTAACTCAGCGGATTATCACTCTGCTTGTCGATAGAGCGCCTAACAGGATGGCTAGAACATCAAATCGATGAGAAGTACATTGAGCTGACTCTATACAACATTGTATCGATGAGAAGAACACTGTGCTGACTCTAAACAACATTGTATCGATGAGAAGTACATTGAGCTGACTCTATACAACATTGTATCGATGAGAAGTACATTGAGCTGACCCTAAACAACATTGTATCGATGAAAAGTACACTGAGCTGATCCTAAACAGCACAGAATCGATAAGAAGTACATTGATTGACTCTAAAGGATATCAACTCGACGATTGGTAACGTTGGGTTAGCTTAGATCATCGCTAACCCAACCTGCATTACTTAGGTTTAATAAATTTAATAGTCATCCTGTCACTTTCACCTATGGCTTCATAAAGCTCACGATCTTGGTCTTTTAAGGCCCAAGTGGGGGGCAAGGTCCAGACGCCTTTGGGGTAGTTCTTTTTATCTTTGTGGTTGGCATTAATTTCAGACTTTTCTAAAAACTCAAAACCGGCGCTTCTGGCCAAGGCAATTACGTCATCTTCGCTGACATAACCGTTTGCGGTAATTTTGTTCTGAGGTTTAAATTGATTGTATCTATGCTCAACCACACCGAGTATGCCACCAGGCTTTAAGGCTTTATACATGGCCACATAGACCGTGGCAGCTTGATCGATACTCAGCCAATTATGCGTATTACGAAAAGATAACACACGATCTGCAGAGTTGTCGGGTGCTATGTGTAAGACTTTAGGCGGTTCTAATTCGCTGATTTCAACTTTGCCGTAGATCTCAGGTTGTTCGTGCAGTTTTTTGATAAACTTTTCTAGGCTCTTTTTAAAGTAGGGTTCATCGGTCTTTGCGAAATAATGCGCCGCATAAAGTTTGCCCTTAGCTTTTAAATAAGGCGCTAATATTTCCGTATACCAACCTTCGCCAGGCCAGACCTCAACCACGCTCATGGTGTCTTGTACGTCAAAAAAGGCTAAAGTTTGTTGGGGATGTCGAAAAAGATCACGAGCTTTATGATCATCAGAGCGCTGCGCCCCCGCTATAGCTTGAACTAGGCTAGTGGAGGGTTCGTCAGCTTGTGCCGCACAAAGACTAGTTACTAATAACCAAGCCCCTAAGATTTTTTTCATGTTTCTACTCAATTAAAGTCTGTTAGAGGCGATAGATTGACGCCTTATTATTTGTTATGACGATTCCAAATTTGCAATACGCTCAAAGCTGCCAAACTTAAAAAAGCGACTAAGGTCCAAGCTGGCATACTAAAACCCAGTAAGGTCCAGTCTATTTTGGCGCAATCGCCGGTGCCATTGAGCATGAGTTTAACGGTATCAAACAGCGGAAAATTTTGCAGCATAAAGCTAATGCCGGGGCTACATTCAGGAACTTGGTCGGGTGGTAAATGTTGTAACCAAACATGTCTTGTTGAAATAGAGGCGCCGAATAAGGCGCTGATCGTTCCTAGAATGGCATAACGCTTGATGCCAACGGTCTCTGGATTATGTAAGCCTGCTATCAAGAAAATAATGCCAGTTAATAAGATCGCTAGACGTTGTGAAATACATAGAGGACAGGGTTCTAAACCTTGGCTTAACTGAAAATAAGCGCCCATGGACAATAAGCTTAGGCACGCTAAAGCGCCTAATAAAAACCAGATTCTTGCCTTAATCTTTAACATAACTATCCTATTAATTTTTGATGCTAGTCTAAATGTAGGTCGGGTTACTGCAAGGTAACCCGGCAACTATAGTCGTTATAAATGTTGGGTTACGCTAACGCTAACCCAAGCTACAGTGGGCTTTTTTAAAATCATGCACTGGTGACAGCCTCTATTTCTTCTTTAAAAGCTTTAATATCTCGAGCAGGCCCTAAGACCACTAAAACGTCACCGCTATTTAAGGTATGCTCTTTTTCATCTATGACAAAATGTAAGGTGCCGCCTGATACCTTATCAACGACACCGATAAGAATCAAATTATAAGTGCCTGCTAGCAGTAAGGCGCCGGTTTCAGTTTGTTCTAAAGCTGAGTTTTTAGGGATTTCTATTTGTGCGATATGTAAATCATGGCGTCCAAAAACGGTATTATCTAAGACATCGGTAATATCAGGTTTGGCTAACATGTCATGAGTTTTTCTGCCACAAATCTCATAAGGGTCAATAATCTTATTAGCGCCAGCGGCTAACAATTTTTCTGCTGATTCTGGATCATCAACAATAGCGATGATGGTGAGTTCGTTATCAAGGGCGCGAGCAGAAATCGTTAAAAAGACATTGTCAGAATCTTTAGGATAAAAACAAAAAAGAATGTCTATGTTCTCGCCTATACCTACAGACTTAATGGCTTCATCATTTCTGAAGTCGATGATTTTAGTGTCAAAGCCTTGCTCAGCGACTAATAGCGCTTCTGCCTCATCGTTTACAATAAAAACATAGCTATATTGTTCTTCATTTAACTGCTTGATGACTTCTAAAGACATGATGCTGTAACCGAACACGGCTATACGTTTCATCGTTTAGATTCCTTTGGCGTGCTGTTTTTAAGTTGTTCGCGAAAATAGGTAATGCCGATTTCTCGGCCTAATACTACTAATAGATCGCCAGGCTGCAAAAGAAAAAAAGCTGGTGGCTTAAAATAGAAGTGTTGGTTTTTTAAGGCGTAGCTGTTTTTATGTTTTCTATGCGCGGGGTTAGCACTAACCACGCCTATCAACATTAACTTTCTACGTTCAAAATCAAGCGATGCAATGGTGATGCCATCAATCATGGAGCCGGCAGATACGGATAAGGTTTCCATTATGAACTGCTTTTCTTCACGAATAACGCCTAAAATAGCCTCAAAAGCTACGGGTTTTCCTATGTATTGAGCGACGACTAAGGCCGCAATTTCAAAGGGTTGTATGACGTTATCAGCGCCGGCCTGATAGAGTTTTTTTACGTTTTGCGGATGATTGGCGCGAGAAATAATACGTATCGATGAGTTAAGATAGCGACTGGTCAGGGTTATATAAACATTGACCACATCATCACCCGTGGTACATAGCACTGCCGAAGCTTTTTGTTTAATGCCAGCATTAATCAATACCTCATTTTTACTGGCATCGGCATGTATGACCAAATAACCTAAACGCCTAGCGTTCATGGCATTGATTTCATTGTTATCAATAATAATAAAATGCTGATTATGCTTTTCTAGCTGCTTGGCGATATGCTGACCGACACGACCAAAGCCGCAAATAATAACAAAGGATTTATAGCGCTGGAGTTCGGCATAAATACTGTTTTCGCGTAGATCATGCATTTTGTCGTTGACCGCCGACACGATAATAGAGATCAAGAAGGACAATACGCCAAAACCAGTCAAGATTAAGCCTATGGCCACTAAACGACCACCCGTGGTTTGAGGAGCAATGTCGCCATAACCCACGGAAGTCACTGTGATTATAGACCAATAGACGGCATCAAATAAGTCGCTGACCTGTTGACTGTTAGTGGGATGTTCAAAAAAATAAATACCAACACTGCCGATAAAGATCAAAAAACTTAAAAAAACCACCAAGGTATAAAGTTCAAATTGTTTGCTCTCCAGAACTTCAGCAAATAACCTTAGGCTTTTAAAATAGCGAAACAACTTGAGCAGCCGAAAAATAAGCAAGGCTCTAAGTAAGGTTATGGAGCGAAAGCTAGGTAAAATGGCTAGTAAGTCAATGAGGGCCAAAGGGGTGAGCATATACTCTATTTTTTTGGCAATAATCATTTTAATAACTTTGCCCCACTGCATAGGACGATTTAAATATAAGGCTTTGGCGTGATGTGACAATATGATGTGGTGGACATCATTATATAACCAAGCGCGCAACACATATTCCAAAATAAATAAAGCAATCAAAAGGTGTTCAAACCATCTCTCAAAGCTGCTTGCCGGTTTATCAACTTCATCTATCAATAAAAAAACGCTCAACAATACGCTCGCGATCATCACTTTATCAAAGCGAGATTTAAGTCGGCTGTCAGGGTCTTCTAATAAATTATAAAAAAACTGTTTAGTCTTTTTATAAGTCGGCGAATGCTGTTGAAAAGTGACTAAGGCCAAGATAAGTTGGGGCAACATCTTCATTTAATCGCAGTAACTAAGGCATTAACCTCTAAACGATGGCTTAGGTTTATCTGCTTAAAGCCTGTGTCGGCTAATTGTTGTAAAGCTAACGCTGCACGCATGATGTGGTTTTCTGATTCATCACTAAATAAATGAATAATCCAATGTTCTAAAACATCAAGGCGATTAAGTTCGGTTAGTACTTTAAAATAGCCTGCAACTTCATTTTGAGTGCTGCGCGTATGGGCGCTAACATCATCTAAGGCATAACGATCAGCATTGATAAATTGTCCGCTGGGTTTTAATACTCTAAAAATTTCACTGAGTACTTGTTTTCGGTAGCTGGCTTCAAAGTTATGCAATGTGTAGGCTGTAGCGATTACATCAATGCTGTTAGCGCTTAATGACTGTAAGGCACTTAAGGCATCTAGGCCGGAGAAGCTTAAGCGTCCTTCATCTACCCATGGTTGCAAATTTTGCTTGGCTTGATTTTGCATGGTGGGTTCATTGTCGATGCTCAATAAGGTTAGTTGCTGATCGGCGGATAATATAGCTAAGCTGGTTATGCCTGTGCCGCCTCCCAACTCAACGACGCTAATAGGAGCAGAGCATTGATCGCAAAACTTTGCGACTGATACACCAACTAATCGGCTCATTTCAGTAGCAAATGGACTAATTTGTTTTAATAGATAATAATCTTGACCGATGATGCTGGAAAATAGAGCATCGTATGGATTTGGTGTAGTGTTCTTAACGGAAGATTGAGCGGACATTTCCGTTGTATGCTGGTTGATAGTTAAGTCTTGATTCATTAGTATCTCCAGAAATTGCTCATTTTAGAGAGACTCGCCTTTGTGCGCAAGGTACTGGCTTTACATTGAGCTATATTTAGCTGATTAATGATGATCTTTTAGGTACTTAATAAGCATTTTCATAATGAAATAAAGAAGTTATAGATTTGATTATTATGATACCAATGAGTTGTTATTATCTTAATTTTATGCACATAGTTAAGTAAAATAACTAATAAACTAATGCTGTATCTATGGTTGACTATCCCGAATTCATATAATAAATGCAACACTCTTTAAAAAGGCTAGATGGTATAGTTTCCGTCTACCAAAACAAAAAACTAAAGAGGTGTTCAATGCGAACAACATTTACCCATCTAACCCAAGAAGAAAGATACCATATCTACATAGAG
>CAMDNJ010000137.1 GCA_945902915.1 Crenothrix polyspora
CTCTATGTAGATATGGTATCTTTCTTCTTGGGTTAGATGGGTAAATGTTGTTCGCATTGAACACCTCTTTAGTTTTTTGTTTTGGTAGACGGAAACTATACCATCTAGCCTTTTTAAAGAGTGTTGCATTTATTATATGAATTCGGGTATGATTACCTTATGATTACATTACTTTTTAATTTGATACTGAGTCGACTTCCATTGCTGATTTCCTGCGGCATCGGTGGGAATAATTTTATTTTCTTTGATTAGATAATGGGTTTGATGCCACTGTTGAATACCAAAAGCATCTGTAGGAATAATTCTATTGCCTTCAGTCTTATAGTAGGTTTTATCTAATTTCGGATTGCCGAAGGCATCGGTAGGTATCGTTTTATTACCTTCGATACGATAGTGGGTTTGATCCATCTTCTGATTTCCGAATGCGTCTATAGGGACAGATTTTTTTCCTTCAACACGATAATGTGTGTCATTCAATTTTTGATTGCCGAAAGCATCGGTAGGAACTAGTCGTTCAACAGCAAAACTTGCACCCGACATGATTAATAGACTTACCAATAATAATGATTTTGTTTTCATTTGATTAAACCTCCAAAAAAGTACGAGCAGTGAGTATGTAACAGCGCTGTGACAGGTGATGTCGTTTAGTCACGCATCTTCAATAATTTATTCTATCGTCAATTAAATTTATCAATTCATAAAACGACATGACCTGTCATAGCCATCAGGCATCATGGCAAGCAACTTAAATGATTTAAAACAATTGGAGAGTAAACATGTTCTGGGGATTTATTTTATTGGTAGGATTAGGCGTTGTTTTTACAAAACTTGGGGCTTATTCGGTAACAGTGATGATGCTGTCTAGTGTTTTAAAACTGGTCGGCGTTGTTGCTTTATGTACATTGGTTTGGCTGTTCTTTAAGAAAAAACATATCTAAATACGGAGTGAAATCAAAGATAATCGAATCTAATTCCTCGATTCCGTTTTACTTCATCGAGGCTACTTGCTATATCTAGCAATAAAATTTCTTAATTAATAGGCACAAAACCATGACCCTAGAAATAAGAATTACCCATAATCCACTTCAGTGCGGTGGTAAACCTTGCATTCGTAACATGTGAATTCGAGTGAGTGATATTTTGCAGATGCTAGTTGAAGGCGTTAGCAGTGAAGAAATTTTGCAAGATTTCCCTGATTTAGAACAACAACGAAGCGTGACGGGGTTTGCAACCCCGTCATTCACGTTTAAAAACCATAAAACAGCCAAACGTTTCGGTCGGGGTTGCAAACCCCGACCTGCAAGGGTTGAGCTTTATATAGGATTGTATTATTTATGCTGAGCGTTTGGAGTGCAATAGCTTCAGCTATTGCCATTTAAAACAGCTAAAGCAGTTTTACTCCAAATAAAAATATTCAATTGGCTGGTAGTGTTTTAATGCACCGCATCCAAAGCGTGACGAGGTTTGCAACCCCGTCACTCCCGTTTCAAAACCATTAAAACAGCCAAACGTTTCAGTCGGGGTTACAAACCCCGACCGGCACCATTGCGACCAGAATTGAACGGTTATGTTTTTATGCTGAACCATATCCATCTCATCGTTACTTCGCCGGATATGGCCGGATTTTTACGAGACTTTAAACGATTCACTACTGCTAAATTCAAGACCAATCTTGAAACCACAGAGCCTAGTGTTTTGAAGCTGTGTATTGATGCGTAGGGACATTACCGGTATTGGATGGAAACGAATGCACCGAAGAAAATCGAAAACCGATGCCGGTCGGGGTTTATAACCCCGACCGAAACGTTTGGATAACTCAATAGCTTTCGAAACTTTAAACGTTAGGAACGGGGTTGCAAACCTCGTCCCGCTTGGAAGCTTGGCAGGCGCTAACCATTAATCGTCTTTGAAAATATCGGCTAATTGTTGGGCGTCAATAATACGATCAAGCCAACGTTCTATCGACTCCACCGGGGCATTAGCAATTAATCGGGTTATGTCAGCAGGTATGGCGCCAAAGCGCTTAGAAAGTAGTTTTTGTAAAGCCAACATTTCGCCTTCTTGCCTACCTTCTTGCCTACCTTCTTGCCTACCTTCCAATTTACCTTTTAGCTCGCCTTCCGCTATATAAGCCAGTGCCCATTGTTCTAATCGATCAGATAACATAACTTTAATCTCCTGTAAATCATCTACTTGTGGCAATAAGATAGCGTAGTTTTTCTTTCTCATCAAGGTGGCGCGTATCCACAAGGAAAACATGCGTCGTAAATCGGGCCTATCGTCTAACCAATCTATTAACAGGCTTATCAAATCTTGCATGGCCGCAGGATTATCGGCGTGTTCAAATCTAAAAACAGCTGCCACTAGATTGTTCAGTGAGGCTAGTTCTGCGTCATTATAGTTACTCTCGTCGATTAATAAATAGCTAAGTCGAGGTTATACTGCTCCACTAAGCCAGGTACTAAGGGAATTAAATCAGCGACATCGGTAGCGGCAGTCCAGCGTTGACTACCATTATAAAGCACGATGGGTAATATCGGCGGTAAACGACCATCGGCCAGTACATCGCCACGCTTGATTAAATCTTGGTAAAGCAGGCCAACATAAACCATCATGCGCAAGGCCATGTATTTGTCGACACTGCTTTGAAATTCGATTAATAAATACAGATAAAGCCAATCACCACCGACTTTTACTCGCCAAACGATATCATCTTCACGTTGCTGAAAATCATCAGAAATATAAGAACCCGGTACTTTCTCTAGCGTTGAGTAATCTAAGCCATGCAACCAGTCATCCTCTATAAAACCCATGATCAGGTCACGGACTAATTCTGGATTAGAAAATAAGAATTTATAACTGCTGTCGTGGATTTTGCTCATGGGCAGATTATAAGCCTTAAGACATCAACACGTAAAACTTAACGCTGCTTGGTTACAACCCCGTCCCGCCTAGAAACAGCCAAACGTTTAAGTCGGGGTTGCAAACCCCGACCGGCAGGGGTTGAGCTTTATATAGGATTGTATTATTTATGCTGAGCGTTTGGAGTGCAATAGCTTCAGCTATTACCTTTTAAAACAGCTAAAGCAGTTTTACTCCAAATAAAAATATTTAATTGGCTGGTAGTGTTTTAATGCACCGCATCCGAAGCGTGACGGGGTTTGCAACCCCTTCACTCACATTTCAAAAACTATTAAAACATCCAAACGTTGCAAAGACATCAACTTGAGCTGTAGCCATTGATTTTTCATGAGTTTATTTTGCCTTACAGCCAGTCAGATTTTTTTAGCCGCCAATACAAAAAAAAACTACCCAGAACGACACCAACCACTACCACCGGATAACTGTATTGCCAATCCAACTCAGGCATGTACTTGAAGTTCATACCGTACCAACTGAAAACCATAGTGGGTATTGCCAAGATCGCTCCCCAACCCGCCAGTTGTTTGACAACTTCGTTCTGCCTCACCGTTTCAAAGGTCAAATGCACCTGCATTGCCGCTATTAACATTTCTCGCATACCGTGAATCTTCTGATCTATACGTTTGATGTGATCCACAATATCGCGAAAATAGACCCGCACCTCCTTGGGAATAAGCTCATTATGCAAATGCATCAACTCGTTGCAGATATCTATCACCGGTGTAATGGCTCCTTCCAATAACATCAACTCTCGCTTCAGTTCGTAGAGGCCCTCCATGGTTTGCCGGCTAGGTTGATAGTTAAAAATCGCCGACTCCAAGCTATCAAAACGCGCCTGCAAACCGTCGATAACCGGCATATAGTTATCAACGATAAAATCCATAATTGAATACAAGGCAAAGCCTGGCCCTTGTGCCAATTGCTTCGGCATGGCTTCACAGCGCTCTCTAATTTTGCTGTGACTGGATGAGTAGCCGTGCCTGATCGTCACCAAAAAACGTGCACCGAGAAAAACATGAGTTTCCCCAAACTTAACCTGTTCTCCTGCAAGATATGCGGTATGCAACACCATAAACAACGTCTCGCCAAATTCATCAATCTTCGGACGCTGATGCGCCGAGCAAGCATCTTCGATAGCCAAGTCATGTAAGCCGAATTCCTCCTGAATTTGGGCCAACAGTTCACTATTGGCCTCAAGCAAACCTAACCAGACGAAGGTGTCTTCCTGCTTAAGTACTTCACTGATATCCTCGATTGTCACATCGCCGATACTGACGCCATTTTGATAGGCTACGCATTTCATAATCATGCTGTTATCGATTATTTTTGTCAAAATAGCTTCCTATTATTTAGAAATAGTAATTTCCGGTGCACCTTGCCGAGCCAGATCGGTCATAGTCATTTGAAAAAGTTGGCATATCAATCGAAAGGCTTCGCGATTCCAAGGATAACCTTCGTCAGGCTTTATTGCGTAATAGCCATCGCCATACTGGACGCTGATATCGCCATTACCTGGTTTGTTATCACTGATCACCATAGCTAGGGTGTTTGCCGGATTCTGGCTGACATTAGGGGTTTGCAGATGTTTAGCGACATCGTATTCCGGATTGTCGCCGATAGACTGACCAATAAAATTCAGAATGTTGTGAAAACTGCGCAAGCGGAAAACACCGTGTATTGGCCACTCTCCACCCGGAAATTCGGGACGAATATCCACCATAACATCATTGCCAGCCCCTTGATCGGCTTCTTCTTGCAAACGATTGCGCTCGTCATTGCTCAGAGTTGCCGGATCGTAATTAGTTATAACAATACGTCCGGTTACTCGCTTGCCAAGCGTGACTTGCTTACTTTGGGCCTGATAATCAATTTTAAAGTCTTTTTGCAATGCAGCCATTTGTTCCGCCGTCAATGATTCAGCGGGCATAGTCCAGTGCTGCTTGAACATAAGCGGTTCGACAAACAGCTTGTTTCTATCCTGGATCGACGACATATGTAGCACGGCTTGTCGGAACATTCGATAGCCTTCGACATCGTTAGGCTTGTTATAATAAATACCTTCTTGCTTTCCTCCGTTAATCCGTAACTCGCCAGCAACAAGACGCAGAATCAAATCCACATCAGCGCCCTGTCGCAGTAGCATGGTCAGTTTGTTTTCCTGAAACGGCGTCAGCATTCGACGAGTGAATTCCTCACCTTCGACCGGCACAATGCTGATAGTCGGATTCTCGGACATCGTGCCACCAAACACCGGTGTCAATAACGAACCATTCTCACCCGTAAAAGCAGGCGTTGCCCCCGCGTTTAATTGAAAGTTAAAGGTCGCGGCAATATTGGATACGCCAGTGAAATGCATGGGTTGATGCTGGTGGGAGCGGGCAATGTTTAACAGTATCAATTTTGACAAAATATCAGTCGTTGTCTTGTCGTATTCGATGACGGCATGATCTAGTGCCATTGGTGAAAGGCATCCTTGCAGTCCCCATAAAGGCAGCATTATCAATAATCTTGCAGTAAAATTTAGAAACACTGGAGACAGGTAACGGTTAAAGTTCATGTTTTTCTTTAAGCTATTTAAACATCCAAGTTGTGCAACAAAGTGTCGTAATGTGTCGGGTTACGGCTAGCGCCTAACCCGACCTATGCAAGTGCCTTGTCCCGTGTTAAGTTGCTAGCCTCTTTAATTAACCAAGGTATGGCCACGTTGGCGCATACATCTTTTAAAGGCTAATTTAAAATTCTCGTTGGCTTGATAGCCTTCCCATAAACCAGCGGGAATGGCTAAAATAGCACCACCGGCGGCACCTGCTGCTGCACTACCTGCGACAGCGCCAACCGCTGCTCCACCGGCTGCGCCAGTCACAGCACCTACCGCTGCACCCATGCCTACTTCTTTAGTGATATCTGAAGCTTGATCTGCCAAGGTTTTGCATTCGAACATATCGCGCTGAACCGTGTCTGGACTTTTATCCATACGAGGATCGACCACCGGACGCCAACCACTGGTAGAGGCACAGCCAGTCGTTAAGGCAGATAGAATTAATAGTGCTGATATATGAGTTTTTTTCATGATGTTCTCTAGGAAAGTAGGTTTTTTAGCATTATATAGGATTGTATTATTTATGCTGAACGTTTGGAGTGCAATAGCTTCAGCTATTGCCTTTTAAAACAGCTAAAGCAGTTTTACTCCAATTAAATTATTTAATTGCGAAGCGTGACGGGGTTTGCAACCCCGTCACTCACGTTTCAAAAACTATTAAAACATCCAAACGTTTCAGTCGGGGTTGCAAACCC
>CAMDNJ010000138.1 GCA_945902915.1 Crenothrix polyspora
ACGTTTGAGACAAAACGGAAAATCAAATCGCGCTGACTATAATACCGCAAGGCTTCGTATGCCATCACTGGGCCAAGGTCAGAGCCTCCAATGCCAATATTAATGATGTTACGAATAGGTTTTCCAGTGTACCCCAGCCATTGACCACTGCGAATCTTCTCAGAAAAGACTGACATTCTGGCGAGAACCTCATGCACCTCACTCACCACGTCAACACCGTCAACCATGATCCGATCACCTTCGGGCGCACGCAAGGCCGTGTGTAGTGCTGCTCTATGCTCGGTTACGTTGACAATTTCGCCATTGAACATAGCTTCAATTCGCTGACGCAAGCCACATTCATCAGCAAGATTTACCAGTAAACGTATAGTCTCATCAGTAATTCGATTCTTGGAATAATCTAGGTAAATACCCAAGGCATCAACCACGAATCGTTCACCGCGCAAAGGATCCTCCGCAAACAATTGACGCAGATGTAAAGGATGTATCTGTTGATAATGCGCCTGCAATGCTTGCCATGCAGGGCGCTGCGTTAACGGCAATGTTGTAAGATCAATTATTTTAGTCATGTTTTTTTCTTGTTTATTGAGTGTATTCAACAACATTTACTATGTTGACTACCAATTTAAGAAGGGACACTAAGCTTAATCGTTCACTTTTAGACAGGGTTTTTTTAAGAGCAGACAAAGGGGTAAGCCTAGTATCTGTAACGCCTTAAGTTGTTAGTTACTATGTTTAAGATGACTCTATTAATGTTTCAGGTTTATTAATAAGCTCTACCCAATCTCTCCAAATAGATATAAGCACTGCCATCAGTGCTGGGCCCAAAAATAAGCCTAATAAACCAAAACACTCCATGCCACCAAAGATACCTAGCAAAGTCCAGATAAACGGTAATTGCACGGCTTTGCCAATTAAAACCGGACGTACATAATTATCAGTGATGAGGGTCAGTATCATACCGTAGACAAATAAACCGCTACCTAACAACGCTTCGCCGTTAACAATCAACACCAATGCGCAGCTGGTAAAAATTAACTTTGCCGCATAAGGAATCATGGCAAAAATACCTGTTATGGCACCTAGCATGGCAGGATGACTTAAACCCACTACGGCGTAAGCTGCTCCCAATAATAGGCCCTTAGCCAAGCCTATGAGTAATAAGCCATTAACTGTAGAACGTAGTGTGGCTGTGGCATGCTGGATGTAGCGCAGGCTTTGCGCTCCGAAGATATGTTGCTGGCTGTTTATAGTCTTTTGGGCTAGGTATGTGCCATATTGATAAACACTAGACAACGCCACAAGTAGGATAAAAAAACCGAAAAAATAATGTACTAAATGGCTGGCAACATATTGGCTATAAGCGCCTGCATTATTAGTGCTTAACCACTGTAAGATGTCATGGTGAGCTGTAGAGCTACTGACAAAGGTCACCCAGCTTTGTTGTAGCCATAAGCCGATGACAGGTAGTGATATTAGCCAGGCTGGCGGCGGGATATTAATGCTTTTTACATCAGTGAGTAATTGAGACAGCGCTTGCGCCTCTTGAGCTAGGCGCAACAAACCGTAACTTAGTGGTGCTAGCATAATAAAGGCTATTAACAAAGTTAATAGCCAAGCAGCCCAGGTTAATTTTCCTTGATCAGTATTGCCCTTTAATAAACGTTGATAAAGAGGCCAAGTACAAATACCTAAAACCACCGACCAAGCTAAGTAGCTTAGGTAGCTGTGTAAAACCCAGGCACCTAAGCTTAATAAAAGGAAAGCACCGATGACTCTAGCGCGAGATTGCAGGGTAAATGACATAGTAGTTACAAAAATTATAGGTATTATTTAGTAAATAAGTCGAGCATAGGGCTGCCCACTTAACACGGAACAAAGCGCTTGCCTAGATGTTACAGTAGGTTGGGCTAACGGCTCTATCGTTAACCCAACATTGATGCCGAGTAGTGTGGGTTGCGAAAAGCATGCAACCCAACCTACCCCGTTCATTAATTAGCATAAGCCCTTAGCACTTCTTTGACGATGCCTGAGCGCACGACATCATCAATGCCAAATTCTACAACACTGACTTTTTGGGTATGTTTGAGTCGATGCACTGCATCAGCAAGTCCAGATTGCATGGCGATATCTTTCTGCTCTATGTCGCCATCAATAATGACTTTACAGTTTTCACCAATACGCGTTAAAAAAAGTTTCATCTGAGTCGGCGTGGTGTTTTGTGCCTCATCTAAAATAGCCCAACAATTTTTAAACGTTTGACCACGCATAAAGGCTAAAGGTGTGGCACAGATGCGTTTATGCTTTATGAGGTAATCAACTTGTGAGCGCCCTAGACGATCATTAAAGATTTGTCTAAAAGGTTCAATATAAGGTGCGTATTTGTCTTCGAGTTCGCCGGGGATAAAACCAAATTTTTCACCGGCTTCAACGCCAGGTCGAGTCAAAAAAATACGCTCAATCTTTTTTTCTCTTAATAGATCAGCGGCAAGTCCCGCGACGACATAACTTTTTCCAGTACCAGCAGGCCCTATGCCAAAGGTAATGATGTTTTCCATAATAGCGTTCATATAAACGCCTTGTGCCTTGGTCAGTGGCTGTATAGGTTCATAAGCCTTTCGTTCTATTCTAAAATCAGCAAGGTCCAGCAACTCAAACTCTTCGGACGCGCAATTCTTAGTGACATCGCGACGACTTCTACGGTTAAATATTTCTTTATCATAGTTTTTTAGAGCATTTTTTCTGGCCATTGATAAAACTCCTAAATATTAATTAATAATCAGACAGAATTTTTTAACCTAGTTATGTTTTTTAGATGGGCGTTTATACCTGCTTTAAGTTGTTACAAAATAATATGTTAAACGTAGACTAACGTTTGTAAAAATAACGATTTTTTTATATTGAGTGCCTATTATAAAATCAACGCCAAGGCTTTGTAATCAAAGCATTTAGCTGTCTAATTTTACTGACTTTTCAATATAACGCTGCCGCTTCTTTGGCGCGATTTTATCGATTTCCATCATTACTAAGCTATCAATACAGTCGTTAAAATCCGGATCAATATTGAAATCAATGAAATGGCAGCCCTTGTCGACACAGAGCTCAACATACTGCTTGTAAAGCGTAGGGACTTTGACGCCAAGTTTTTTAAGTTCGCTATTTAAGACCTTGAAGCTAATGGAATATTCATCGTCGAATGCTAGTTTGGCAAACTGCTGGCTTTGATCAGAAATGATAAACGGTGTGCGTGCTTTAGCATGCACCAAAGGCGATTTAAACTGATGCTCATAAAAAGCCACGATGAGTTCCTTAGCTTCTTGGGAGTATGCATTGCTCAGGCTGACGGGGCCAAACATATATTTAATCTCTGGACGCTCGCGTAAATAAGAGCCTATGCCTTGCCATAAATAATCTAAACTATATTTTCCCCAGTAGCGCGGCTGTACAAAACTGCGGCCCAATTCGATACTATTAGGTAAAAATTGGCTAAAGTCTCCGCGTAAATCGAACAAACTATTGGTATAAAAGCCTTCGATACCATAGGTTTCCATAATTTTAGAACCTTCACCGACTCGATAAGCGCCGACTATTTCTAAATCATTATCATCCCATAGGACTATATGACTGTAATACACGTCAAAGCGATCAAGATCCAAAGCGAGTCCTGTGCCTTCTTCTACGGTACGAAACGTTAATTCACGTAGCCTAGCAATTTCTTGCATCACCGGACAGTCATCAGCAAATTGGTATAGGAAAATTTTCATACCATCACGAGTTTCACTCAATAATGGCGATAGATACAGCGCTTTTTTAACCGCTTTGGTATCGGTAGGATGGGTAACAGTAGCAACGGTATCAAACAGCGAGGTTTTCTTTTTGCCACCCAGATTTAAAACATGTTTACGAAAACGCTTACATAATTGCTTATTCGTTTCTTCAGAGTGTTCGATAGCGCTGTAGGGAATAGGTGCACCTACGTTGAATACGATAGTCTGGTTCTGTTTATTAAACATTTCCTGAACCAACCATAGCGTAGCCAATGGCTTGTAGATCATCGACAAACTATAAAAGAAGGCCGAGTTTTTAGCTTTGATATGGATAGGTAAAATGGGGCTGCGAGTTTTGCGAGCTAATTTAAGAAAGCTACTTTGCCATTCGCCATCACGCACACCTTTAGGGGTGATTCTTGAGACCTCTCCAGCAGGAAAAATAATAATAACTTCTTCTCGCTCTAGGGAACTTAGCATTAATTTGTAAGTTTCTTTCAGTTTTTTCTTACTTGCTAGAACATCAACAGGGAAAAAAACCGACTCTAAGGGCTCCATATGCGTCAAGACACGATTTGCCATAATACGAACATCTGGACGTACCGAGCGTATCAACTTGATTAATGCCAAGCCATCCAGCGTACCAATCGGATGATTGGCAACAATCAATAAACGTCCTTCAGCAGGAATGTTATTAAATGAATTATTGTCGATCTGATAATTGAATTTAAAATAACTCAGTAATTTATCCAGAAAGGCAAAGCCACGTAGATGTTGGTTCTTACTAATGACCGCATTAAAGTCATCTTCGTGTAGGAGTTTTTTGAGAGCTTTGATGGCTAGAGCGTTGTCTTTGCCAAGTTTGAAGTTTGGATAGGTATCGTGCAATATTTGTTCGGTATTGATCATAGTGTTTCCTTATTTACCAAAACTGGATAGCGGATGAAACCTAGTTTTTTAAAATTTTTTAATGAATCAATTTTAGGCGGTAAATATGTCAAGCTTGTGACAGTTGGTAATTGTATGTTCAATTAAGGTTGTCACAAGCTTGTCATGTATAAAGAAGAAAATGTAGCAATATAAAACTACCAACCATTGTTGATATTAATGATAACACCACAATACCGCACTATCTGGATTTCTGACTTACACATCGGTTCTACCCAATGCCAAGCTGAGATTCTACTAGATTTTCTAAAGCATAATGATAGTGAAAAGTTATATTTAGTTGGGGATATTATTGATTTTTGGGCCTTATCCAAGAAAATGTATTGGCCATCTAGTCATAATACGATCATCCAAAAATTATTGCGTAAGGCACGACATGGCACGCAAATCATCTACATTCCCGGTAATCATGATGAAAACTTACGTGAATACGACAACTATGTTTTCGGTGATATTATCGTTAAACGATCTGATGTTCACACAACGGCCGCTGGTCAACGATTGTTAATTGTTCACGGGGATGAATATGACAACATCGCCAGACACAGTCGTTGGGTATCTCACCTTGGCAATATTGGCTACGATTGGCTGATCCAGATAAACCGAGCCATACGTTCTCTACGAAAACTATTGGGCGTACAATCACATTTTTCTCTGGCGACCTATATTAAGTTTAAGGTAAAAAATCTGACGCAGTTTATCTACGATTATGAAGAAAGTATGGTGCGTACCCTCAGAAGCGAAAAGCTAGACGGTGTGGTTTGCGGACATATACATCACGCTGGGCTTAAACAAATTGAAGATTTTTGGTATATCAATACCGGTGATTTCGTTGAAAACTGCACAGCGGTCGTTGAGCATTTTGACGGCAGAATGGAGTTACTACATTGGCGAGTGACTGAATAGACTTTGGACAAACTCACTAAACGCTTAAAAGCATCTTGAATACTTGGTCAATAAAAGTGGATATCAATAAAGGTATAAAAAAACCCGCTAAGCCAAATGCTGTGGGCTCTGTCTAATGTTGGTCTGTATGCCCTGTATTGTATGCATTCTGCCTGTTTGTAAACGTTATGTTACTGTAAAAGTTACAGCATAAATCAATTTGACTCTACTTATTAACAGTTCCATAGCCACCATAAATAGTGACATGTTATAAGAAACTTCCGCAACGATGCCGGTCGGGGTTTATAACCCCGACCGAAACGTTTGCATGCCTTAATAACTTTCGAAGCTTTAAACGTTAGGGACGGGGTTGCAAACCCCGCCCCGCTGCTAGGAGTTGAATCGTAAGCGCGTAGCACCACCATCTTAAAATATTCCATATGCACTGGTATCCTTCAGTTTT
>CAMDNJ010000139.1 GCA_945902915.1 Crenothrix polyspora
CGCTTGTCATTTAAAATTTTATCGAAGATAAACTCAACATCAACCTCTTTACCCTCAAGAATTTGAATAAATTCACCCTCGGCATAGATTAAAAATCCCGTTATATTTCTTAAGGCATTATTCGTGATTGAAACATCTAACAGCTCTGAAATTTCATCAGCACTTAGAGGATGATAAACTGAACTAACATAAATCAAACGATACATTGGCGAGTCTTTTAAATTATTTAAAGCCTAATTGTACTTTTCAATAATTATCTAACAAATTGACCATTAATTAAAGCATAGATTGTAAGTGATTACTCACAGTCACTGATTTCTTTAAAGCGGCTTGCTAATAATTTAACAGACGTCTATTTGCAACCCAACTATACATTAGCTGAATGTTGGCTTAACGATAAAGCCGTTAGCCCAAGCTACAACATTTTCCTACGAGCAACAATCAAGCCGTCACGCGTTGGGTTAATAAAGGCATCAAAGTCTGGATCATTAAATATCAAGCGATTATGTTCGCGTATCGCTTCAGTCCAACCGGTGAAGACATCGGAATATTGCTCGACTGCCACTCTACCGCGCCAAAGCACATTATCGGCGATATATAAACCACCGGGACGCACTCGATCTTTAGCCAGCAGCCAAACTTCAGGATAATCACCCTTATCGACATCGTTATAACAAATATCAAATAAGCCAGTGGTCTCTGCAAAGGCCGCCTGAGCCATCTCAGTACGAAAATCTATACGATCCCATAAACCGGCAGCACTCAGATAGCCCTCAGCTTTCTGTTGATTAAGAAAGTCTGCTTCACTGCAAATCACTTGCCCGTTTTCGCCTACCGCTTTGGCAAACCAATAAGCGGAATAACCATAACCGCTACCAAACTCGAAAACCCGCTGGGCATTGATCATTTTGGCCATGGTTTCTAAGAATACCCCTGCCAATCTACCGACGATGGGGAAGTTATTTTTGAGCGCCAAGGCTTCCATTTCCAGTAACACCGGATGATCCGTAGGCTCTAGCAAATCGCGCATATAGGTTTCAATGGCAGGATGCACGGGTGTTAAAACGCTGGGATTAGTAACAGTAGGCGATTTTAGTGATTTGGTCATGCGGATCCTTATGGTTATTAGCCACGGCTAAGAATAATGTTCTAGGGAAAATAATCAGAAACGTAGGATGGGTAGAGGCGCTAGCCGAAACCCATCAAAACCAAGCTCACATATGGAAAAGGCCATAACGAAGTGCATTATCCCTTTCAAAAAAGTTAACATCATCACAAAGATCACGCGTTGATGCGATGGGTTTCGGCTATCGCCTCTACCCATCCTACATTATTTTTAACGCTCATAGTCCAAAGACTCATCTTCAAAGCCAAGCCAATCGACCGGACATAGCCCCATCCGCACATAAAGGTGAAATGACGAATAAGGCCAATCCACCACACGTTTTACCAACTTATGTTTCACCGGATTAAAGTGGATATAATCCACGTGTTTTGCAAAATCCAGCTCATCTCTAATCGCATGTTCCCAAAAACGCCGCTGCCAAATACCCCTTTCCTGTTTTTGATTCCGGCTTTTTGAAATTCGCTCACCCAGCTCAATCTTCCTTGAAAAGGCAGATTTTATTTGCCGCCAACGTAGACTAAAATCATCGTCTTGTTCGGGCAATGTCCATAACGTGTGTAAGTGTTCAGGCAAAATCACAATAGCATCTATTTGAAACGGATGGTCTTTTTTAACCTCACGAAAAGCATCTCGCAACAAATCAATCTGTTCAGTTAATAATTTCTGTTTTCGCTCCTGCAAATTCACAGTAAAAAAGTAAGATCCACTCTTTACCCGATAGCGTCGATAATCAGTCATTTTTATAATTTATTGTTTTTGTATTGACGTAGGATGGGTAGAAGGCGATAGCCGAAACCCATCAAAACCAAGCTCACACATGGATAATGCCAAAATGAAGTGCATTATCTCTTTGAATAAAATCAACATCACCAAAGACCATGTCATAGTTTGTGATGGGTTTCAGCTATCGCCTCTACCCATCCTACGGTCTTATAAAACACAAAATAGCGTAGGTCGGGTTTCGGCTAGCGCCTAACCCGACCTACGGCATTGTAATGACTTAAGCCTTCAACGCTTTCAACACTGCCTGCATAGTGGCATTGGCATCACCAAACAACATACGCGTATTATCGAGTACGAACAAAGGATTACCGATACCGGCATAACCAGAGGCCATACTACGTTTAAGGACGATGGTGGTTTCACCTTTCCAGCATTCTATGACCGGCATACCGGCAATCGGGCTGTTCGGATCATTTAGCGCAGAGGGATTAACGATGTCGTTAGCGCCGATAACGATAGACACATCAACATTAGCAAAATCATCATTGATTTCATCCATTTCATAAACAATATCATAAGGTACTTTAGCTTCTGCTAGCAATACGTTCATGTGACCCGGCATACGACCAGCAACGGGATGGATACCAAAACGTACTTTCTTACCCTTATCACGTAACAACTTAGTGATTTCATTCACGGTATGTTGCGCTTGTGCTACGGCCATGCCATAACCTGGGATTATCATGATGTTTTTTGAATCTTGCAACAACTTAGCCACTTCTTCAGCTTCGATAGGCTGTACTTCGCCTTCAATAGCCGCAGCTTCACCACCTGAAGAAGTACCAAAACCACCGGCAATAACACTTAAGAAATGTCTATTCATGGCGCGGCACATGATGTAACTCAAGATCGCACCACTACTTCCTACTAGAGCTCCAGTAACGATCAATAAGTCATTACTGAGCATAAAACCAGTCGCCGCTGCCGCCCAACCTGAATAACTGTTGAGCATGGAAATAACCACTGGCATATCAGCGCCACCGATGGCCATGACCATGTGTATACCAAACACAATGGCAATACCGGTCATAATGGCTAAAGGAATAATCGCCTCACCACCCTGCTCAGTTAATTGTAAGAACCAAGCGCCTAAACCAATGACGGCAAACAACAGAGCAAGGTTAAACCAATGACGACCGGGCAATAACAAAGGCTTGCCATTGATTTTTTCACTCAGCTTACCAAAAGCAATGACTGAACCTGAAAAAGTCACCGCACCAATCAAGATGCCAATATAAATTTCTACTTCATGGATGGTTTTTTCTACACCAGTAATGGCAATAGTGCTATCCATAAAGTTGGCATAACCGACTAATACTGCAGCCAAACCCACCAAACTGTGCATGATAGCAACGAGTTCGGGCATTTGGGTCATTTCAACTTTTAAGGCCGCTTTAGCACCAATCAAGCCACCGATAGCGATAGCGGCAATCAATACACCGTAAACGCTGACCGAGGCACTTAAAGTAGTGGCGACAATGGCAATTGCCATGCCTAACATGCCGTAATAATTACCTTTACGGGCTGATTCCTGATTACTTAATCCACTCAGACTTAAAATGAACAAAATGGCGGCAACGATATATGACATCGTAACTAAACTATGAGACATAATAATTTCCTATTATTTTCTGAACATTTCTAACATACGACGTGTGACTAAGAAGCCACCGAAGATGTTAATAGACGCGAGTAAGATAGCCAAACCAGCTAGTATGGTAACCGTATTATTAGCGGTAGAAACTTGTACCACAGCCCCAATAACGATAATACTGCTGATGGCATTAGTGACGCTCATTAAGGGAGTATGCAGCGAATGTGAAACATTCCAGATCACTTGATAACCAACGAAACAGGCTAAAACAAAAACCGTAAAGTGGGTCATGAAGGATTCAGGTGCCACAGCTCCAATACCAAATAACACTAAACCCGCGATGACGATAGGCAATAATTGTTTAACCACTGGTGGTAAAAAGGATTTCTTAGCTTCAGTAACGGCTTCGGCACTCGCTTGTGCTGCTTGTTGCGCAGATGCTGCAGACAGTTTAGGTGGCGGTGCGGGCCAAGTGATAGCGCCTTCTTTGATGACCGTGGTACCACGTATGACTTCATCTTCCATATTTACATTGAGCAAACCGTTCTTTTCAGGACACAGTTCAGTCAATAAATGACGAAGGTTAGTCGCATAAAGCTGACTAGACTGATTAGCTAAACGACTGGGTAAATTGGTATAGCCTATAACGGTTACATCATGCTTAACCACGACTTGATCTTTTTCAGTCAATTCACAGTTACCGCCTTGTTCTGCGGCTAAATCAACAATCACACTACCGGCTTTCATGGAAGCGACCATTTCAGCAGTAATCAACTTAGGAGCTGGTCTACCGGGAATCAAGGCCGTAGTGACGATAATATCAACTTCTTTGGCTTGCTCGGCAAATAAAGCCATCTCGGCGTCAATGAATTCTTTTGACATGGTTTTAGCATAACCACCTGCGCCTGCGCCCTCTTCCTTGAAATCCAACATCAAGAATTCAGCGTCCATGCTTTCAATTTGTTCTTTTACTTCGGGGCGGGTATCAAAGGAACGCACGATAGCGCCCATACCTTTTGCAGTCCCGATAGCCGCTAAACCTGCAACACCCGCACCAATCACCAACACTTTAGCAGGCGGAATCTTACCCGCTGCAGTAATTTGACCAGTAAAAAAGCGACCGAAATGCTGTGCAGCTTCAATGATGGCACGGTAACCAGCAATATTAGCCATAGAACTTAAAGCATCCAACTTTTGCGCTCTGGACATACGTGGCACGCTGTCCATAGCCAATACAGTCACACCTTTAGCCGCCAACTTATTTAATAAGTCTTCATTTTGGGCTGGCCAAATAAAACTAATTAAAGTTGCACCGGGTGATAACAACTCTGTTTCGTCTATGGATAAACTAAGATTGAGCTCAGGCGCTCGGACTTTCATGATTATGTCAGATTGCTTCCATAAGGTCTGCGTATCTGCAACGATCTCAACACCTGCTACTTTGTAAGCCTCATCAGAAATATTGGCGCCGAGCCCTGCTCCGCTTTCGATACTAATGGAAAATCCTAATTTTATTATTTGTGCAGCAGCCTCGGGTGTCGTGGCTACACGCATTTCACCGTGGTGAATTTCTTTTGGGATACCAATCTTCATACAGTCTCCTGTGGGCGTGATTTAGGGTATTAAACGTCAAGGGTTCAGTTTTAAGTCAAAACTACAGCGGAGCATAGGCGATTGTGTGTTGTGTTTCAATAAAAAACTTACAACAAAGCGACATAATCATTAACAAAGAATTTACTCTTCAGCAACAAAAGCTTTACCGGATTGCACGGCTACTGATAGGATTGAATCCAAAATTGATATTACAATTGGCATTGAATTTGACAATGCAGTTACATAAAACTTTCAGCAATGATCCTTACAAAAGTAAATACAGTGAGATTTTATTATGTGTCAGTTACGAATACTGGTTTTATTGAGCTTAGTCTTGTTATCTTTATTAAGTCTTAGTGTTAGGGCAAATACTCGTATCGCCATTTTAGATTTTGAATTAAGTGATGTCACGCTCGCGCCCGGCATAGCCGCTGAAATTGAACGCACAGCATCTATTAAAGCGATGTTAGAAGGCGAATTAAAAAAAGCCGGTTATATTATTATTGCTATTGATCTAGCCGCTCAACACCAAGCTAATGCTGGCTTTGGTTATCTTTTTAATCATAATGATGTAGCTGCTGAACTAGCAAGACAAGCAGGGGCTGATTATGTTTTAGTCGGTAGACTACACAAACCCAGTTTTTTATTTGCTTATCTGATGGGGCATTTAATCAAGGCCAGTGATGGTGGTTTGATAGAAAACTACGTAGTAGAAACCAAAGGTGGGGAAAGAAAACTGACCTTAAAAGCGGTTGAAACGCTGACTGAAAAAATAGATTACAACTTAGAAAAGACTTACAGCCCACCACCACCGGCCTCTAAGTCTGCTTCACTGCAATTAAATAAGTAATTCCTATCGTTCCCACGCTTCGCGTGGGAACGATAGATGAGTAAATTCACTAAGCAGTTAAAGTCTGCTT